>NZ_CEVIVD010000285.1:2200-3102 GCF_982290655.1 Protofrankia sp. CiP1_Cm_nod3 | reverse complement strand
CTGTCGCACGATGGCCGGACCGTCTTCTCACGCCTACCGCCATGCGTCGGGCGCTCCCAGAATGCAGCCGCGACAAGATCGGCGCAATATCACAGGAGAATCCTCCTGTCGGAATGCTCTTCACGCACCTGCAGGGACTGCCCGAGGAATCCCGCAAGATGCCTTTCACACTGGAGACCGTGAATGTGAATCCCGCCGACGCCAGGCTGTTGGAGGCCAATGGGGTGCTGTTCCGAGAGAACGATCAGTACTGGATTCCGGAGATCTACCGTCACGGCCTCGGGTTCGGGCTGAGCGGGACCGGCCGGCCGCGTGTGATCGCTATTGCGAAGTCGATCCGTGGGCGGGGTGGCTCCGGCTGATGTCGGCCGGCCGGGGCCGGCCGCCGGCGCACGGGGCGTCGCCGGCGGCCGGAACGCTCAGCAGCCCGGAATGGTGGTTGTGAGGGTGGCCGGGCAGCCGGGTTTGATTACCTTGCGTATGGCGATCTCGCCGTGAGCGCCGAAGGATTTCACGACGACCGAGTTCCGTAGGCCCTCGGCGACCATGGGCAGGCTGTTCAGGGTGACCGGGGTCAGGTCGCCGAGGATGAAGTAGTCGACGTCCTGCCAGCCGTTCTTCAGTTTCTCGCGGACGGCTGGGTCGAGGTCCAGTTTGTAGAACCAGATCGGCTCGGGCTTCTTGCCGGCCAGCTCCAGGTCCGTCCATATGTTGTCGTCGGTGACGACGATGTTGCCGTCCGGGATGTTCTCGATGTACCAGCGGGCCGCCTCCCGGCTCGGTGCGCTGTCGTCGGCGGTCAGTGCCGTGTGCAGCTTCGGCGCCCAGTGGTCCGGGAGTGTCAGCAGGCCCGCCGTCACGATGCTGGCCACCGCCACCAGGCGTATCCAGGTGGCAAGCAC
>NZ_CEVIVD010000285.1:1336-1820 GCF_982290655.1 Protofrankia sp. CiP1_Cm_nod3 | reverse complement strand
GGGAGGCTCGGCCGCGGGAGGAAGCGGGGCCACCGCCGGGAGCACGGCCGGGAACGGGGCTACGGCCGGAAGCGGGGCAGCGGCCGGGAACGGGGCCACTGCCGGGAGTGAGGTGGCGGCCGGGCCCGGCAGGGACAGCGGATGTGTGTCGCCGGTGGCTGCCGGATCGCGTGGCAGGCCGTGGAGCGCGCTGCCGGCCATGGCCTCGGGGCGGCCGCGGGCGCTGTCGGCGGCCGGTGGCCGGTAGTACGGCAGCAGCGCGTCGAGCATGCCGGCCACGCACAGCGCCGCGAACGGCAGCATCGCCGTCACGTACGCATAGGGCATGTACCCGTTCCGGAACATGAAGGCGAACTGGATCAGCAGCAGTACCGCGACCATTCGCAGACGTCTGACGAAAAGCGCCGGGAACGCGGCGACGACACCCGCGCACAGCAGATAGGGGTCGATGCCCAGCCACAGGCTCGCCATGCCGCGGGTGCCA
>NZ_CEVIVD010000285.1:0-1050 GCF_982290655.1 Protofrankia sp. CiP1_Cm_nod3 | reverse complement strand
GGCGATGTTGTCGAGAAAAGCCATCCGCTGGTACCAGACCGCGAGCGGCGCCAGCGAGAACAACAGGACCGCGGTGGCCGAGAAAACCCGTCGCAACGTCAGCCGACGGCCCAGCAGATAAAGCAGCGCGCAGCTCACCAGGTGAACGACGAACATACATTCACGGGCGGCGGCCACCGCTGTCGGCGCCCGCTCGAACGCGTGCGTGAACGTCGTGTAGACGGCGATGAGCAGCCATCCCCCGAAGGGATGATCGTACCAGTAGGTGTAGTGGGCGATTTGGCCCCAGTACTCCATGGCATATGCCTGCGCCGTGTAGGTGCCCTCGTCGTCGTTGATGCGGCCGGGCCAGCCGTCCTGGTTGATGCCGTGTACGAGCCCGCAGACGACGAGAACCACGGCGAGGATGATGATGCTCTGCCAGTGCGCCAGCAACCAGACCGAGATCCGGTCGCGGGCGGCCGTGACGGAGTCGACGAACCCGCCGAACCGACGGCCACGCCGGCTGCCGGCCGGCTCCGTGCCGCTGCCGGTGCCGGTGCCGCGGTCGAGAAGCGGAAGCGTGCTGGTGGTCAAAGAACCCCCTCGAACGACTCGGGGAACTGCGCCCCGGGCGGCGCGAAAACACGCTCGCTTCGCCGTTGGCCCTTGCGTGGTTCAGGGAGCTGAACCTCCGGGAGCTGCCGGATCGGCTCCCGGAGCTCACCGGGTGGCTGCCGGGCCTCCCCGATCGGCTTGGCCGGTCTGGCGGCGACCCCGGTTCCGACGGGAATTCCCGGCCTGGCCGCGATCACTGATTCCGCGGGAATCCCGGACCGGACCGGGACACCGGGCGTGAGAACAGGCTCGCGGTGGCTTCGGAGCGCCGGCCGCGGCACCGCCGGTGTCACCACGTGGTGGGCGCCGACATGCGTCGTCTTCTCCCATTCAAGTTTTCGCTGGAACAGCCGCACGACGGCCCGCAGTGCCGCCAGCGACAGCACGAGCTGGTAGACCGGCGCGCTGGCTATCAGCCGGGCGCTGTCCAGCGGAGTCACCCTGATCCGGTAC
>NZ_CEVIVD010000284.1:0-2574 GCF_982290655.1 Protofrankia sp. CiP1_Cm_nod3 | reverse complement strand
CCGCCTCGCGCCGCACCCTGTACACCGGCATGGCACTCGGGGTCGCCTGGGACCCGGACGGCGACGTCCCGGACTCCGACAACCCCGACGGCGCCACGGTCGCGGTCGCGGTCGCCAACAGCCCGGCGGAAGCCGCCGCCGAGCTGCAGCAGCAGGCCGACGGGCCCGACGCGCTGGACACGGACGACGCCGCGCTGTTCCGGGCGTTCCTGCTCGGCGCCCTCGACGAGCTCGACCGCCCCGACGGCGAGCAGCTCGTCGAACGCACCGCACACCAGGGCGGCTTCGGCCCGGTACCCGGCGGCTACACCTGGCAGGTCGTCGGCCGCGGCGACCCGAGCACCCCGCCCTCGGCGCCCTCGGCCATCCAGGACCGCCGCCGACGCGCCGAGGACACCGTGGTCGCCGAGCTCAACCGGGCCCAGCGCGAGCACGACCGCATCGAACGGGACCTCGCTGCCGCCCGCGAACGCCTCTACCAACTGTGGTGGCTGGCCCGCATGCCGCAACAACCCGACGAGTTCCGGGCGCAGATCGGCCCACAGCTCGACCCGGCGAACCCCGACGGCACCGCCGGCCGGGCCGCGACGCTCGCCGCCGACCTCGCCGCCGCTCGCCGCACCCTGCCCTGGGGCCTCGAACGCGAGGAACTCGCCGCCAGCATCGCCACCTACAGCGCCGAGCACGGCATCGTCGGCGACCGCAAGCTCACCCGCGTGCCCCGCGACCCGTTCGAGCAGCACGCCGACCCCGCCGTCGTCCTCGCCGGCGCGCACCTAAACGCCCCGCTCACCCGCGGCGACGCCCTGCCCTGCCGGCTGCCCGACCAGCACATCACCCGCGTCACCGGCAACGGAACGACGATCGACGCGGCCGACGTCGCCCCCGACCTGGCCACCATCGTGCTCAGCGGCCTACCGGCCGAGCTGCTGGAGGTCATCCGCAGCGCGCTCACCGAGTTCCTCATCCTCGACCGTGCCCTCGGCGCCGGGATCGACCTGGCCACCGCCACGGTCACCGGCACGCTGCCGGAGCTGGGCGCCGGGCCGTGGCGGCAGCCCTGGCAGCCGCTCTACATGCTGTGGGAGGCCGAGTACTACCCGCTGACGTTCCGGGACGGCGCGACCGCCCACTGGGAATGGGACGGTAACCGCTACCGCTGGCGCGGCCTCGGCGCCCCGGAGAAGTCCCGCACCGTCCGGGGCCGCCAGTACCTCACCCCCGCCGTCGGCCACGCCACAGCCGGCCGGTTCGACACCTACGCCCGCCACCGCGACGACCCGGCCGCCACGGCGGCACGGACCCTGCGCGACGAGGCGAAAGAAGCCGACCTGCTCGTGCAACGACTCGACGGCCTCGGCGCCGCCGTCGGCCAGCGCGAACCCGCCGCCACCGCACATCCCACCGGCAGGATCGCCGAGCTGCTCACCGACGAGGACTACCGGGCACCCGACCCCGGACCGCAGCCGATCGACGAATGGGACCCGTGGGAACCGTCGCAGTTCGTCGAACTGCGTTCCGGCCAGCTGACGTTCACCAAACTGTCCGTCGTCGACCGGTTCGGCCGGGCCGTCCACCTCATCACCGACGCCTACCACTTCACCCCGATCGTCCCCGAGACGATGATCCCCGACCATCCCGTCCACGACATCGAGCCGGACCGGTTCATCGAGCTGTCCCCCCGGCTGCTCCAACCCGCTCGGCTCCGCTTCGACCTGCTGCCCGCCACCCACACCGGCGACGGCGGCGACGACGTCGACCTCACCCCGGGCCAGAACCCGCTCGCCGGCTGGGTACTGCACAACCGGCTCGACGCCTCCCTCGCCTGCTACGACCCCGACGGCGCCGCCCTCGGTGAACTCCGGGTCGCGATGGCACCCTCCGGTGACCGGATCGTCGCGTTCACCCCCCTTCCCCACTCGCCCGTCACCGACCTCGACGAGCTCGCCGGGCCCTACCCGCACCTGCACCGCTTCCTGCGGACCATCCGGGAACGCGGCGTCGACACCTTCACCGCGGTCCGCCAGACCATCGACGAAGCACTGATCACGATCGACCCGGACGGACCCGACGACACCAGCCTCAGCTTCCTCGCCGGCCGCCCCCTCGCCCTCGTCCGCGCCCGCATCGACCTGGAACTGTGCGGACCCGTCCGCCGGGACGTGCACTGGCTCAACGTCATCTCCCCACCCACACCGGACATGCCGACCTACCCGTGGGTCATCCGTCTCGGCGAGGCGCCCCTGACCGACGACGGGCTCGTCGGCTACATCCTCAACGACGACTACGACCACTTCGAGACATCCGTCGACCCCCGCGGCCCGGCCAACGACTACCTCCGCCCGATCGGCGACGGCTCCGGCCTGCAACTCAGCTTCGCCGGCGAGGACAACGCCACCCTCACCCTGCTGCTCGACCCACGCGCCGCCGTCCACGCCGTCACCGACATCCTCCCCGTCGCCCAGCTGCGGGTACCCGAACGCTTCGTCACCGCCGCGCTCACCCGGATGGCCCTGTGCTTCCGCACCGGCCCGCTGCTCGCAGCCCCCCGCCCGATCGAAACCCCCGACGGCC
>NZ_CEVIVD010000283.1:0-2621 GCF_982290655.1 Protofrankia sp. CiP1_Cm_nod3 | reverse complement strand
TACTTCTGTTACGCCGCCAGGCACGGCGAGGGCATCTTCTCCCGGCTCGGTTATGAGCTGACCGGCCTGGCCCGCGCCGCCGACGGCCGCGATCCCGAGCCGACCGCCTGCATCCTGGACACCCAGAGCGTCAAGACCTCCAGCGACGCCCCCTACCAGCCAGGGCACCGACGCCGCCAAGAAGATCGCCCAGCCTCGCAGCAATGATCCATATCGCTATGATCGACAACATGGCCAAACGCATCACGGGCGGGACCACCCCCACCTGGCGAGACCCCGATGGAACATAAGCAGTAACCAAGACAAACTAAACATCCAGCGAGGGGCTGCGCCGACTCGAAGAGGTGCAAAACGTTTTCCGCGTACGCAGCCGCCCACAGGGCCACGTCAGCGTTCCGGCGGATCGTCGAGGCGTTCCACCATCTGACGGGTATGCCGGGCAATGCGGTCGATCGAGCGTGTCCGTACCCCCTCGGCCTCGGGCGTGCCGACCTCCGTGAGCGCGTCGGAGAACGCGTCCGGGAAGCGTTCAGCCATGTCCCTGGCGGTCTTGCGGTACTGCTCGGCAGGGATACCGAGGACAGCCGCCGCGCGGTCCCAGTGCCTGCCGAGCACCTGTCCGAACTTCCGCCGGCCGCCAATCCCGATGGCGACCTCGCGCAGGCCCGGGTCGCCGTCGTAGGGCAGGCTGGTGGCGAGGTCGTAGAGCGGGCCGACCTTGATCTCGTTGGGAAGCAGCAGTAGGGAGACGTTTTTCGAGTGGCCGTCGGGCGCGCCGGTGACGTAGTTGATGGCGGCGAAGTCTCCAAGTGCGGCCAAGCCGGCGGTGGCTTGGCCGCGTGAGTTCTGCTCGACGATCCGGGCGAGATCCGCGAGTCCGGGCCCGCCGTGCGCTTCGTACTTCTTCGATGGGAGCCGTCCGCTGGCGGAGCAGAAGTCCTCCTGATGGAGGCGTAGGACGCCACCGTCGTCGAGGATGACGCGGTCGTAGCGCTCGATGACGATCGCCGGCTCGCCGTCGCCATCGCCGAAACAGGTGAACTCGGTGTGGGCGACGTCGAGACCGAGCGCGCTGGCCGCGCGCATCGTGGCGTGCTCGACGAGGGACTGGTGGTGGAGGCGCCCGATACCGGGCTTGATGATGTGGGTTGTCGCCGCGGAGCCGTGCGCCTCGTGCCAGCCGGTGGGCAGCCTCGTGAGCGCGAACTTCGACTGCTGACCGGGCAGCGACCAGTGCTCATCGGGCAGGCTCCAGGAGGCCGCGTCCCCGGTGCGCAGTGCGCTGAGCCGCTCCGCGATGTCCTGGTCGCTCACGGGCCGCAGTTCCTGGGCGCGGGAGAGCATCTCGTCGAGCACGTCGGGCTCGCAGAACTGCACCGCACCGGGACAGTCCCAGCCCATCCGGGAGAGGATCACCAAGGTGTCATCGGGCTCGACGCCCAGCGCGGCCCCCCAGTGCTGCCGGGTCCGGGGGTCTTCAGGCAGCACGCCCTCGAGGAAGGCACGGACACTCTTACCCCGGTAGGTCGTCCCGCTCAGCGGCATCCGCACGCCCAGGGGAGTGCCGGGTCTGGCCGCGAGGTAGGCCGGTTCGTAGGTGAACTCGGGCTCGGCGGCGGCGCTGCGCTGCGCGACCCGGCCGACCACGACGCCGTAGAGGACGACCAGCAGGCTGCGTGCGGCCATCAGCGCTTCGCCCGTGCGGCGAGGGCCGCGAGCACCGCGGCCTCCGCGTCGGTGACCGTGCGTTCGGCCAGGTCCAGGCTCAGGTCCAGGGCGCCGAGCACCCGGAAGAGGGGCTCGACGCTCGCCGTCGGATGGCCGGTCTCGAAGCGGGTCAGCCAGGCGCGGGAGACTCCTGCCTGGGCAGCGAGGTCTTCTTGTGACAGGCCCCGCTTCTTACGGGCCTCGCGTACCTCCGCTCCGAGCTGACGGGCGTTGGTGATGTTGGCCATAGCGGCATCCTGTCCACACTCGTAGGCGGCCCAGCTTGCCTTCGTTCGTAGACAATACAGACTGCCTACGTTCGTAGGCAATTCACGATGTCTACGAACGTGGACGGATAGCGCTGGCTGACGGTGAGCATCAGTGCTGGATCTTCACCTTGAACAACACTTGATCGTCGATCGCGGCGATCCGCTCCTGCGGCTTTCATCGGCGGCGAGAGGTCCGGGTTCCGCAGTTCGTGGGTGGCCCTCAGGCAGCGGCGGTCACCAAGGAGACCACGAACATGACGTGCTCCAAAGCAAGTCCCGGCTGGATGAACGAGCAGCACGGGCTTTCCCACGCTGTCAGGTCACGGACGGTCCCCTCCAGCCCGCCGCCTCCGGTCAGGGCAGCCGCAGGTGCCGGGCCTCGATCCGCTCCACACGGTCCTTGGTCCCTTCCGCGTGGCGGGCTGGCGGTTCCGGGCACTTCCGGGCCGCCTGGTAACCGTGATCGTCGGGCATTGTGGTCGCGTCGACCTTCCTGTTCCGCCTCGGAATATGCCTGACTCAGGCCGCGGTCGCGCCGAGGAGGGGCTGACGGCCACCACGTCCGCACCCAGGGCGATGTGCCCGTGGTCAGTGCGGCTGGTCGAGTTGGCTGATTCCCGACGGGCAGCGAATCCGCGTGCACGG
>NZ_CEVIVD010000282.1:1313-3216 GCF_982290655.1 Protofrankia sp. CiP1_Cm_nod3 | reverse complement strand
TTTCCAGCCCGCCCGATGCTTCCAGCCCGCCCACCACTTCCAGCCCGTCCGGTGCTTCCGGTGCTTCCGGACGCGGGACGGACACCACGCCTGATCCGGTAACCGGTGCCATATCCGACGAGTTCGAGACCTCGGCGGGCGGGCTCAAGACCCCGCCCGCCGAGGCCGATCCTGGCGTGACGGGTGGTCACCATCAGATCCACTGGCACGCGGTGGAGCCGGCCTTCCTGGACGTGGTCCAGCCCGACATCATGGCCGGCTACGCCAGCCTGGCCGCCGCCGGCTGCACCGAGATCGTGGCCCACCCTTTCTTCCTGTTCGACGGCAGCCACACGTCGCGGGACATCCCGGCCGCCCTCGCCCGGGCCCGGGAGCGCTTCCCGCACACCCGCTGGACGCTGACCGCGCCACTCGGGCTGCATCCCGGTGTGCTGACCGCTGTCACCGCCCGCATCGACGACGCCCTTACCGGCCATGCCTGCACCGGCCATGCCTTCGCCCCGGACGAGCCCTGACCGAATGGCCCCCGACGACGCCTGATGACAACCGGTGGACCTGATGACAACCGGTGGCAGGCACCAGCGCGCCCACACCGGCCTCGCGCCCACCTCGAACGGGCTCTCGCCCCGAACGGTCTCCCGATCACCATTCGGACAATCACCCGCCCCCTCTCGTCCCAGTCAAGAGAACGAGAGTGAAAACGGCTGCCACAGCGACCGTTCATCCCCTCGTTCGCGTGATCCGAGAGTGTTCGATCATCAGCTTTTGGCGGGTTTCGGGGCGGACGCGTGTTGGCCGACCGGCGTTTCGGACGAGCGGGCTCTGGTGACGGCATCGGCCACCGCCGCGGCCAGCGGATGGATGCCGGGCTCGGTCGCCACCGCGTCCACCCGGATGCCGGCGTGCTGACAGGCCGCGACGGTACGCCGTCCTATCGCGGCCACCATGATCCCGTCCGGTAGGGGGCCGTACAGCGCGACGGTCGCGCGGGCCGCGGTCGACGACGCGAACGCCACCGCGTGCAGGTCGCCGTGCCGGATCTCCTCGACGATCCGCGGGTCGGGTTCGGCGACGACATCGGTCAGGAGGCTGATCCGACGCACCGTTTCCGCTCCGGCGGGCGGCGGCGCGGACGCGCACACCACCACGCGGACGCTGCCGCCCATCACCGCAGACACCGCATCCTGCGCGTCGGTGGGCTCCGCAGCCCGCGTCCGCGCACTGTGTGTGTTGGCGCGCTCCGGGCCATCAGCGCTGACGGGCAGCCGGGCGCAGGACAGCCCAAGGGCCTCCAACGAGACCTCCGCCTCGGCGTCGGCGGCCATCAGCACGAGCCCGGCAAGCGCCCGGACGTCGCGGCCGGCCCGACGCAGCAGTGTGACCACCGCCGCGACCTCCGCGACGCCCGCCAGCACCAGCGCGTCCGCGCCGGCGAGCGCCGCCAGCAGCGGTGCCGGGGCGGCCACCGGCCCGGGACGCGAGACGACACTCTCCACGGCGTCCGCGCCGAGCGCGCGTAACCGGGCGGCCAGCAGCCCGGGACGCGGCCTTGTCCGCGGGACGAGCACCCGGACTCCCGCCAGCGGACGGTCGGCGTCCACAGCCGGCGAGCCGGTGACGGATCCGCGCGGATCATCGTAACCATTCGTAAGACCGTGACTGTCAACACCGCCGGACCTGTCGACGCCGCCAGGGCCGTCGCCGGGGCTGTCGCCAGGGCCGTCGCCGGAGCCGGCTCCATTCCGGGGGCGCGGTCCCGCCCAGGAGTGCGATCTCACCGTTGCCCGGCCTGGCGAGTTGTCGGCGCCGCCAGGCCTGACGGTGTCGCCCGAGCTCACGCCGTCGCTCGCGATATCGCTGGCGCTCTCGCGACTGTCACCGTTGCCACTGCCACTGCCACTGC
>NZ_CEVIVD010000282.1:0-795 GCF_982290655.1 Protofrankia sp. CiP1_Cm_nod3 | reverse complement strand
GCTGCCGTTGCCGCCGGTATCGCTGGGGCCGGGACCATGGTTGCCGCCGTCCGGCCACGAGAGGATTCGGGGTGCCGCGTCGTGGCGGGCCGCGACGTCGCCGATCACCACGACGGCTGGTGATCGCACGCCCCGCGCGACCGCGTCGACCACGACCGTGTCGAGAGTGCCGCGCACGACCCGTTGCGCCGGCGTGGTGGCGCGTTCGATCACCGCGACAGGCGTGTCGGGTGACCGCCCGCCGTTGATGAGGGCCGCGGTGACGTCGGCGAGCCTGGCGACCCCCATCAGCACGACGATGGTCATCCGGGACGCGCCGAGCGCCGCCCAGTCGACGGTGGAGCCGGGATGCCCGGGTGGCAGATGACCGGAGACGACCGCGACGTCCTGCGCGACACCACGGTGGGTGACCGGAATACCGGCATACGCGGGGGCCGCGAACGCCGAGGTCACCCCCGGGACGACCGTGCACCGCACCCCCGCCAGCCGGCATGCCTCCGCCTCCTCGCCGCCACGGCCGAGCAGGAACGGATCCCCGCCCTTGAGCCGGACGACCGTGCGGCCCGCGAGCGCCTGTTCGACCAGCAGGCCGTTGATGTCCTCCTGGCTGCGGGTGAGCGCGCCGGCACTCTTGCCGCTGTAGATGATCTCCGCTTCAGGCCGGGCATACCCGAGCACGTCGGTGGACACCAGGCGGTCGGTGACGACCACGTCGGCCGCGGCAAGCAGTTCCCGGCCACGAACGGTGAGCAGCCCCGGATCGCCGGGCCCCGCCCCGACCAGCCAGACCTCCCC
>NZ_CEVIVD010000281.1:0-2699 GCF_982290655.1 Protofrankia sp. CiP1_Cm_nod3 | reverse complement strand
CCAGCGACACCACCGCGGGGCTGGACCGGAAGTTGTCATCCAGGGTGACGCTGCGGACCCCGGGGTAACGGCGGGTGAAGGTCTGGATGTTCCTGACCGCGCTGCCGCGCCACTGGTAGATCGTCTGGTCGTCGTCGCCGACCACGCACAGGTTCGCCCCGAACCGGCACAGGCCCTGAATCATCCGTTCCTGGATGTGGTTGGTGTCCTGGTACTCGTCGACGACGACATAGCGCACCGCGTCCCGGACATGACGGACCAGCGGGCCGGCCATGGAGTCGCCCGGATCGGACTCGAGCATGTCGACCGTGGTGCGGAGCAGTTCGGTGTAGTCGAAATACCGGAGGCTGTGCAGCACCGTGCGGTACATCCCAAGCGCCTCGTCGAGGTCCTCGGGGATTTTTTCCTGGTCGATGTCGTCCTCACGCAGGATGCCGACCACCTGCATGAACAGTCCCGACTCCTTGTACCTCCACAGCGGTCTCGATGTCCCCTTGACCATGGCCTTCGCCGTGGTCAGCCCGCACTTGTTGCTGTTGCGGTCGACCAGCAGCCGGTTCTGGATCTCGTTCAGGACCGCGTACTTGAAGGTTTCGGGAACCCAGGTCTGTAACACCGACCGGGCGAAGCCGTGCATCGTGCCGATGTACATGTCGGCCAGGCCGTGGATCGGGCCGAGGTCGTGCTCGATCAGCTCGAGGGTCCGGTTCTTCAGCTCGGCGGCGGCCTTCTCGGTGAAGGTGAACGCCACCACGTTCTCCGGGCGGACGCCCGGCCGGCGCAGGATTTCGACGATCCGCTGGGAGATGACCTGCGTCTTGCCGGACCCGGCGCACGCGATGATGAGCAGCGGGTCGTCCAGGGTGCTGATCGCTGCCCGCTGCGCGGCCGTGTAGTCCATTGCCGGTCCCCCGTTCAGTCCCGTCACACTTCGTAGATTTTGAGGACTTCGTCGCCGTAGTGGTTGATGGCCTTGACCGCGATCCGGCCCGTGTCGGGTTTGGGGAACGGCCGGGAACGGGTCGTGTAGAGAGTCGCCCAGGCGGCCTCGTCGATATCGGCCTTCAGCGCCTTCTTCAGCCGGGCGTAGGGGTCGTTGCCAGCCCCGGAGAAGTAGCAGTGGCGGACGAAGAACGACTCCCCGTTGTACGCCGTGTCCACCATCCACAGCGCGATGCTGGACGGGTCGTGCGAGCGGATCTGGCCGGTGGTCGGGTCGTACACGTCGATGCCCCGGATGTCGATCACGAGCCCGTCGGGGGTGTGCCCGATGTCGATGTCCGGCTCGCCGAACACGGTGAACAGGTTCGCCGCGCCGGTTTTCTTCAGCAGTTCGTCGCCCATGGCCAGATCCGGGTTCATGCGGACCAGCAGGATCGGCAGCCGTCCGAGCTGGCGTTCGGCGGTGACGGAGGCGAAGTCCGCGCCGTTGGACGGGCGGAACTCCCCGACCACCTCGCCTGCCTGGGCGTCGAAGGCGAACCCGAGGACGAGCAGCAGGTCATGGCCCTGGCCGCGCAGCGCCTCCCGGGCGGCGTCCTTGATCAGCGCCGGGCTGACCGTGCCGTACTGCGGGCCGATCGCGACGGCGACGTGCTGCGGGGTGCCGGCGTCGGCGTCCCGGCGGGTGCCGACGGCCTGCACGTACCGGCCGGCGTGCGGCTCGAGGGTGTCGAAGACGAGCCGTTCCCGCCGCAGCCCGTTCTGGACGCCCGCGGCCCGCAGGTTCTCCAGGATCGTTGACTCGTACGAGGCGGCCTCCGAGGACTCCGCCGCCGCTCGCTCGGTGCGGGGCAGGTCCACCTCGAGGCCGAGGGCCCGATGCGGTGACAGGCTCTCCACCGTGAACCGGCCGGACACCCGGATCTTCCGCCTGTCCTCGTACGGACGGTCGTAGAGCAGCTCGGTCTCGGCATGCCGCCTGATCGCCGCGTCGATCTCGTCGCGGGTCATCCCCTCGACGATGTCCGGGTTGTTCGCAATCGACTTCAACGTGACGTGTGGGACCCGCTCGTAGACAAAACCCTTGCGGATGTCACCCTTCGTGCCGCCGGCGGGCCGGGGCGTCCCGGTGAGCTCGGCTTCCTTCGCCCGACCTTCCGGGGAATCCGCAAGCAGGTAGTAGGGCAGCTTCGCCCCCATCACCCGCTGCCGCGCCAACGCGATCGCCACCCGGGACGTATCAATAGTGATCCACCGCCGCCCCCGCTGCTCAGCGACCAGCGCGGTAGTCCCCGACCCACACGTCGGGTCAAGCACCAGATCCCCCGGATCGGTGGCCATGAGCATGCACCGCTCAACTACCTTGGGATTCGTTTGGACAATGTACGTCTTAGGGTCGGCAAATCCAGAAGTTACAGTATCTTCCCAGAAGTTTGTGTATGGATAAGCAGGAAAATCGTCAAAATAACGGATATATGTAAGCGTATTACCTACAGGCTCAAGTCGACCAGCCCATTTCAACCGCTCCATACCTTCGCGGTTAGTCTTCCATTCACCCGCCCGTGGAAGAAATTTCCTACCTGCGACTTCGACCGGATAATAGCCAGTTCTCGCCTCCCGAACCCTTGCACTCGTAAGATTGTCAACTCGAAATATTCTTCCTTTTTCCGACGTACTTCCCACAGATACCCGTCGGCCGTCGGGAAGTTCTACGCGAGTATATTGACCGCTTCCGCGTCCATTAACCTCTTTAGAAG
>NZ_CEVIVD010000280.1:0-2701 GCF_982290655.1 Protofrankia sp. CiP1_Cm_nod3 | reverse complement strand
CGGCCCGGGCTCCCTCGGGGCGGCGGCTTCCCCCACAGGACCAGCATCCTGACCGCCACCGGCCGCTCCCGCCGCCCTTTGACCGTCGTTGACCGGGGCCGGACAGGCCCCGCCGCTGGCGCGCTCGTCCTGCTGTTCGGCCTGCCGGTCAGCCGCATCTCCGCCCCGACATCACCGAACGCACGGCCATCACCACCACGACAAGCCCCGCCGGCCGCACCATCACCCTTGTGCAGGCCTGATGCGGGGCGGGGCCACCTTCACCCTGAGGCCATTTTCGGGTCAGGATGTCGACGAGGCCGCCTTCCTGGAGAGCAATCTGATCCGATTGGGTGGATGGTGATTTCCGGGCCTTAAATCAAGATTGTTCTGTTCTTCCGGTGACACGTCAGGTCCATCAGGTTGCCCCTTGTGGTCACCCTTCGAGGGGATCCGGGCGGCCGGGCAGCGTGAACGTCTCCGGTCCGGACCCGGTCCCGCGTCACGGGGACAGCGCGGTGACGAGACAGCAGATCCCGGCGGCGGCCCACATCCCGGCCCAGACGAACCGTCCCACATCGCGTCCGGTCGATCCGATGGAGAACACCGTCGGGTCGGCCTCGTGGTGGACGAGTACCCGCCGCCCTACCCGGTAGTTGCGTTCCGTCGCCGACCGGGCCCAACCGACGTGGCGGGTGCCGTCGCGGGTGACGTACTCCACCTTCGGCCGGTAGAAGGTCACGTCGTCACCGTGTTCCTTCCTGTCGACGTCGACGACGACGCCCTGGGCCACACGGCCGGTCAGCCGGCTCACGAGCCGGCGTTGCAGGCGCCAGAGCTGCTCGACGGCCCAGGCCAAGAGCAGAACACCCCCGATGCCCAACCCCCAGCGGCTCTCCGTCCCGCCTTCGGTGCCGCCGGCCAGCGATACGTGCGGCTCGGCGAGGCCGGTGACGGCCCATGCGGCCGACAGGAGCTCCACGCGATCGCCCGCCCCTCCACATCGCCTGTCCGGACCCGGCGTGAGCCGGTGTTTTTCCCCGCGGCTACGGAACGGCGCAAACACCCCCATGCAAGGTAACTGATCCGTTGCGGGTATGCCTTCCGTGGCGCTGCCGTGGGTGGTCTCGATGGTGCGGCGTGAGACGGGGAGCGGATCGCCCGGTCCGGTGAAGCTGTCGCGGCGGGGCCATGGCCGGGGTGTCACCGTCTCCCATGAGCGGACCCACGATGGCAGGTGTCCTCGCGCCCGGATTACGCTCGCGGTCGTCGCAGCAGTTCCTCGACGGTCGACGCGACACGGCGGCTCATCTCGTCGGGGGTCGTGCCGAGAGCGGTGCAGCGGGCCTCGACGGGGCCGTCGAGCCACAGCGTCACATAGCCGATCGCCAGCGACCAGAACATGTGCAGCACGGGCTCCGGGTCGCCGGGAGGAACAGCGCCTTCGTCCTGCGCGGCCAGGACGGTCGACCGTAGCAGCTCGATCGGACGTGCTCCTGCCGCCGTCACCTCCGGGTGCGCGGCTGGCTCGGCGAGTTCGGGGCGCAGCATCACGCGCATGTGCGCGGAATGGTCGGCGGCGAAGCCGGCGTAGGCCACGAGCAGGTCGCGTAACGCGGCGACGGCGTCGGAACCGCCGGCCCGAGCGGCGTCGAGCCGGGTGAACAGCAGGTCGTGTCCGTCGACGACAATCGCCGCGAACAGCGCCGCACGGTCGGTGAAGTGGTGGTACGGCGCGCCCGAGCTGACTCCGAGCTCCCGCGACGTGCCGACCACCATCATCGAAACCGCCGAGTCCTCATCACGACCGGCGCCATCCCCGGCCACTGAACGCACCGGCAGCCGATCGAGCCGGCACGGCCAGCCGAGAGCAGCGACGACGCTCAGCCCTCCGAACCGGGGACTTAATGGGCGCATGTGACAGCAGGGGTCCCAATATCCTCGTCGGGTCTCTCGGTCAGCGTGAGCGGTACGCGTCGGACCGATGTTCGACGGCGGTTACGGTAACGGTACGGTTCTCCTCATCGATCTCGTACAACACCCGGTAGCTGCCGCGCCGGGCGGACCAGGTGCCCTCGTACGGTGGGAGCAGGAGGCGTTTGCCGAGCCGGTGGGGGTTGTTCAGGAGCGTGGTCGTGATGAACTCGTGGACGGCCGCCGCGATCTTCTCGGGCGGTCTGCCGGCGAGAGCGCGTGCCGCGGGGCCGGTGATCAGAAGTTTGAACGGCTCGCCGGTCTCACTCATGTCGCGCGAGGCCGCTCGGCGCTCCGCGCCCGTTTCACCATGAGCGCGGTGAGCTCCTCGGCATCGAGCACGTCGCCGGCTTCGACCGCGTCTCGGGACTCCGCGAGCTGCCGCATCGCCTCCCGGCTCGCCAGCACATCCAGTGTCTCCTCCAGCGCCGCGAGGTCATCGGGGGAGATGAGGACCGCCACGGCGTGCCCATGACGGGTGATCTCCACCCGCTCATGGGTCCGCTCCACCTCGTCGATGAGCTCCGACAGGCGGTTGCGCGCATCGGTGAACGGCATGACGGTCATAGCGTCGAGCGTACCAGGAACTGGCGCGAACTAAAGGCAGATTGCTGGCACGGCGTGCGTGTGGACCGCGCTCTCGCGCCTGTCCGCGAGCTCGTCGGCGTGCGGGTAGTCGAGGCGGCGGTCGTCACAGTCGAGGCCGGGGAATCTGGCGAAGCGGCCGGACCGGGCGTCGTCGCTTCGG
>NZ_CEVIVD010000279.1:0-2706 GCF_982290655.1 Protofrankia sp. CiP1_Cm_nod3 | reverse complement strand
CCTCCCGCCCCTCCCGCCGCCACGATCTCGACGCCACGATCCGCGCCACACACGACCGTGCCCGCGCGGACACCCGCACGGGCCGCCGCGGCCCCCGCGCGGCCGACGGCCACCACAGCGGCGGCCGCGCCTCTCGCCGTCTGCGATCCGGCCTATCCGGACGTGTGCCTGAAGGACGGGATCGGCGACTACGACTGCGCGGGCGGTTCCGGGAACGGCCCCAACTACGTCACCGGGCCGGTCCGGGTGCTTTCCCCGGACCCGTTCGGCCTCGACAGCGATCACGACGGCGTCGGTTGCGAGAAGCCCTGAGGCCGATGTGGCCAAGTTGGTCCGGTCGGGGCCTACCCGTGGGCCCCGACCCCGCCGGAGCCTGGTACATTCGGACCCGTCGCAACGCACAGCACGCGACACGCGCCGCTAGCTCAATTGGCAGAGCAGCAGACTCTTAATCTGCGGGTTCGGGGTTCAAGTCCCTGGCGGCGCACCCGTTCTGACCTGCGGTTGTTACTCTTGGTGATGACTGTCTGAAGATCAATGTACCCAACGGTGTACCCATCTGCAATCGATCATTGTTGGTCGGTGTCGGTGTCGGTGTCGGTGTCGGTGGGGTCGGGGCCTCCGGCTTCGTCCGCGTTGTCGTCCTCTTCGTCCGTGGACCTGTCGCCGGTGAACAGGTGGTCCAGACGGCCCACGGCGTCCCGTTGGGTCTCGGGCATGACGTGGGTGTACGTGTTCATGGTCAGTTGGATGGTCGAATGTCCGAGTAGTTCCATGACCGTGCGCGCGGGCACGCCTTCGGAGAACAGCATCGAGGCGAACGCATGACGAAGATCATGTAGACGGAGCCAGGGGAGCCCGGCCTTTTCCCGAAGCTGATCGAACCGGCGGTTGACGTTCCGTGGTTCCAACGGGGTACCGATCGACGAGGTGAACACGAGACCCGTCTCAGCCCAGCCGTCTCCGCGTTCGAACCGTTCGCCCGCCTGCATCACCCGATGCTGACGCAGGAGCTCCACCAGCCGAGCCGCACTGTCACTCTGGATGGCCGACGTGCGCCGTCGGGACATGCTGCTTCGTTCATCATTCGTGCTCGGCGCACTCGCCGGCCCCAGCCGAGATTGGCTGTTGACCAGCCTGGACGCCGCCGACGCCGGCCGGCCCGCCCACGCGGACATGGCCGCGGTCGAGTCCATCCGCACCATGTTCGGCGTGTTCCAGGAAATGGACGTCATCCAAAGCGGCGGTGACATCGCCCGGCGCACCGTCGCCCAGTACCTCACCGAACACGTCCTCCCGCTCCTGCAGGAATCCCACCCCGAGCCCGTCCGCCAAGCCCTCTTCGAGGTCGCCGCCGAACAGACCTATCTCGCCGGCTGGATGGCGTTCGACTCCGGCCAGCACGGCATCGCGCAGCGCTACCTGATCCAGTCCCTCCGGCTCGCCGACGCCGCCGGTAACCGGATGCTCGGCGCCCATGTCCTGGCTGGCCTCTCCGACCAGGCAACCCAACTCGGCCACCCCGACGAAGGGCTCCGCCTCGTCCGCGCCGGCCGCCACGGTCTGCGTGGTCTGTGTGCTCCCGCCGCCCTGACCGACCTGTACGTGTTGGAAGCCCGCGCCCTGTCAGTCCTGGGCCGCTCCACCGACACCGCCGCGACGATCGCGCAGGCCGAAAAGACCTTCGATCTCATCAACCCGGCGAACGAACCCGAATGGGCAAAGTTCATCGACGAGCCCTACGTCACGGGGGAGATCGCGAACAGTCTCCGCGACATCGGCGACCCAGCCGAGGCCCACCGTTACGCCCGCCAGTCTGTCGAAGCCGCCCGCAAGCAGAACCGGGGACGCCGCGGGGCGCTGAGCCAAACTGTCGTCGCCGTCAGCTTCACCCAACAAAACGACCTCGAAGGCGCCATCACCGCCGGCCACACGGCGATCGACATCGCCGCCGGAGTCCCCACCTCCGCCCGCTACGTCACCGCCATGACCGACCTGCGGAAACGACTCGTCCCCTACCAGCGCGACGCCCACGCCCGCGAGCTTGTCTCCCGCATCGACCGCACCGCGCTTGCCAGCGCCGCGGCCTGACCACAACGGAGCCGACCGACGATCAGAGGCGCGGCCGGACGGACGACATTGGCTATGTACGAGGCTGACTGACTGCCGAATTATTCGTTTTAGGATCAAGGCGGTGGCGGTCCGCGCCGCGCGACCGGCTGCGCGCGGCCTGGCGGCCGTGCTCGCCGGGCGCGTCGCATCCCGCCGCCGCACAGAACCCAGGCCAGGAGTAGCAGGCACGCTGACCATTCTCGGTAAGCCGCGGCGCGCTGTTCGGGTCGACCGTCGCCGGTCGGGCGAATCCATACCGTACCGAGCGGCACGGATTCGCGCTGTTGGTCCTGTTCCGTGGTCAGCCTCACCGACCATCCGGATGCGTTCCACGACGGGCGCGTTCGCAACCAACGGAGACGATCAGCGCGAACGCCAGAAGCATACGAAAACCGAGCAATGGGCACGCCAGCGGGCAGCCGGGAGACAGTAGGGGTCGCTTCGCTCCCCGGACAGCCCGACCCCTCACCCTAGGCAAAGGCGAGACCATCTATGGTCGCCTTCCGAGAAAGCGGCAACAATTTTGGATGCCCATCGGTGGCATTGGTGGACTGTTCACTGGGCGGCGGACAACGTTTGAGCTTCCTCGGTGGC
>NZ_CEVIVD010000278.1:1209-3373 GCF_982290655.1 Protofrankia sp. CiP1_Cm_nod3 | reverse complement strand
CGGCTGTGATCGTCGGTCTCCCGCGGAGCCAAGGCGAGAGCGGAACCCGATGCGGCCGGTAGCCGGCCACTCCGCCGCACACCCGGCGGCCGGTGCCGGGCGAGTGGAGCGGGGGAACACGCGTCAGAGCGGAAGCGGCCTGTAGAGATCGACCGGGCACTCTCGTGACGGTGCTTCGTAATCAGCGGTCGTCATCGCACAGGCGGGCGAAGGCTGGCAGCGTGCTGTGCGCGACCGAGGGGCCACTTTGCCCAGCAGGCGGCGATCCCTGTGATGTGCGGCTGAGCGAGTCACTCGCAACGGGTAGTGTAGGTACGTACCTACCGGGGAGGTGGTCGCGGTGACCATGGTCTCATCGCGAGAGTTCAACCGCGACGTGAGCGCGGTCAAGCGGGCTGCCGCCAGCGGTCCTGTGATCATTACGGATCACGGTCGGCCGTCGCACGTCCTGCTGTCGTTCGCCGACTACCAACGGCTCACGGGCACCGCGGGTAGCCTGGGCGACGCGTTCGTCCTGGACGAGGACATCGACTTCGAGCCCGTACGGCCGCGGGACTCGCTGCGCGAGGCCGACCTGTGAGCTTCCTGCTCGACACCAACATCATCTCCGAGCTCCGCAAGCCCGTGAAACGCAGGGATGACCGATTCAACGCCTGGGCCGACACCCTGTCGCCATCGGACACCTTCCTCTCCGTCATCACCCTGCTGGAACTGCGCGCGGGCATCGAGAACAAGCGACGGCACGACGCCCGACAGGCGGCGGTCCTCGACTCGTGGCTGGACCACAATGTGCTCCCGGCATACACGGGCCGACTGCTCGACATCGATCAGGCCGTTGCCGACTCGGCGGCACGACTCCACGTGCCCGACCGGCGCCCAGCCCACGACGCGCTCATCGCCGCCACGGCTCAGGTCCACAGCCTCACGCTCGTCACCCGCAACGAGTCCGACTTCGCGCCCATGGGGGTCCCACTCGTCAACCCGTGGGCCTCCCACCCGTAGGCAGGTAGGGATATTTACCCGGGCCGCTGTTACTGACGGGAGACGCATGACCCGCGACATCCAGATCACCTTTGACTGCGCAGATCCGGCGGGGCTCGCGGCCTTCTGGGGCGAGGTCCTCGGCTACCGTCCGCAGGAGCCGCCCGCCGGTTTCGCGTCCTGGGAGCAGGCTCTGACTGCGATGGGCGTTCCACCCGAGCGCCACGACGATGCCGCGGCGATGGTCGACCCCGCCGGCTCCGGTCCACGGCTGTTCTTCCAGCGGGTCCCGGAGGGCAAACGGGCCAAGAACCGCGTTCACCTCGACGTACGAGCCGCGTCCGGACTGGAGGGCGAGGCTCGGATGGCGGCGCTGGAGCAGGAGGCGGAGCGACTCGTCGGCCACGGTGCCACCCGACTACACCGCCACGAGCCCACTCCACCGCACGCCGGACACATCGTGATGGCCGACCCCGAGGGCAACGAGTTCTGCCTCGACTGAACAGTGATCGCAGAGCCGTGCCCGGCAGTGATCTTTCTCGACGGTTCTACGAGCGGGCGGTCTGGCCGCTGATCGCGGGCGTGCCTCATGCTGCCGCGTTGCTCGGTGAGGGTTCCGAGGTCCTCGGCTTCGATGGCGAGGTTTCCACGGACCACGATTTCGGCCCCCGCGTGCAGCTGTTCGTCCCGCCAGGACTTGACACCACGCCGATCGACGTCGCCCTGGAGAGGCTGCCAGCGCGGTTCGACGGTTTCCCGGTTGTCCTTCCCGACAGCGATCGACTCGACGGCCGGCCCCACCACCAGGTGGAGGTGACCACCGCGCGGGGCGTTCTTCGCAGGCCGGCTCGGCGTCGACCCCGCTGGCGGGATGGACCTGGCGGACTGGCTGCTGGCCCCGACCCAGATCCTGGCCAGCCTCGCTTCGGGTCGCGGCTGGGTGGTGGTTCGCGCGCGGCACGCAGGATGCCGGCGGGCGTCGCGCGTGAGGCGGCGCCTGAGTCGTGCGCCGGAGTGACACGGCTGGCTCGCGCGATGGCCGGGTCGCAGTACACTCAGGTACTGAACCCTCTGCCCCGAAGGGGACATGTCGTGACCTATCGCCTGGAGATCGTCAGCGAGGTCCGGGAGTAGCTGCATGACCTACGTCGAACAGACCGAAGCACCGCGATCCTCATCGGCC
>NZ_CEVIVD010000278.1:0-551 GCF_982290655.1 Protofrankia sp. CiP1_Cm_nod3 | reverse complement strand
ATGTTCCGGTCGGCGTGGTCACTGGGCATCGTCCGAGGTCGGGGCCCGTGTGGCGACCGGGCGGACGGTGATCTCAGGGTTCGCGGTGAAGATCAATCGGTTCGGATGCTGGGCGTTAGGTCTACCTCCCGTGATGATCTGTGCGAACAGGTCGTGGAGATTGCGATGAAGATCTATAGGGGCCTCTGGTGTTGCCAGCGTGGCTGGCCGGGTAGGGCATGTGGATAGTGATTTGCCGCCTTGCACGGCGTGTTATAAACGCGGGGAACTTCCGACTTCCTCGCGTGTCAGCTCTTGTCCGCTACTTCCCGTTACGTTTTCGACAATGATTGACGTCTCCGGTGCTGCCATGGTGCTGCCGAACGGATCGGATCCAGCTAACCTGTGGTGGTACGGAGAAAGACTGATCAAGATTTTGGATCTATCCTGACCTGCTAAGAAGCCGTAATTAAATAGTCTCTTTCCTTGCTGGAAGGATCTTGTATTTCCACTCACCGTGGAACGTCTCACGCTCTATCGGGATTGATTCGCGTTGAGTCTTGGTCACCTGG
>NZ_CEVIVD010000277.1:0-2716 GCF_982290655.1 Protofrankia sp. CiP1_Cm_nod3 | reverse complement strand
CCCCGGACGTGGACCAGGCGCCCACCCCACGCGACAGCGGGGCAACCGGCCACCACCCAAACCGGCCGAAGAGCACAACTCAAGATCGAAGAGGCTGGGAACCCAGCCCGCGATCAACCACGGCCGATCCATGAAAGATCGAGGTTGGGGGTCGAGTAGACCGACACGATCTCGCCGCGAGCAGCCTCGTTGGCTTACGAGATGATCGCCGGTAGGACGTGGCTGCTTCTGGCCCCCGCGTCATACCGGCCGCTGTCGGGCGCGGGCCGGGTCCTCCACCGCCGTCCCGCGTCGTCCAACGCCACCCCGTCCGGTCTTCGTGGACGCACAGGCGGGGTGATGGCACCCGGCGAGCAGTCAGCGTTCCTTTGCTTGCCCAGCCTCAGGCGACCTGAACGATCTTGACTGCTCCGTTGGCGACGTGAAGGTCAAAGGTCAGACCGGTGGCCTTGCTGAGCTTCGCCAGCGTTTCGAGCCGTGGCTGCGTCTCGGCGATCTCCAAGCGCGCGACAGCGGGCTGCTTGAGGCCAACCTGCTCGGCGAGGGCCCGCTGCGTGAGACCGTGTTCGACCCGGTATGCGATCACCTGGTTGGCGACCTTCCGGGAGAACGCCAGGGCGTCCCACTCCTCGCGGAACTCCGGGTCCTGGCGGTGCTCTTCGATGACCTGGTCAAGAGTCTTGAGCTCCGACAGCTTCATCAGTCCTCCTTCAGGTCGTTGAGCCGTTCCACGGCCACGGCGACTGCCCGCTTGTACTTCCGCTTGTCGTGGTGTCCGATGGCGCCAACGACGACGAGTCTTGCCCCCATCCGCCGGTAGAAAGCCCGCCACGGGCTGTCGCCACCTCGGGGACGTAGCTCCCACAGGTGGTCGGCGTCCACGACGGCACTGGTGTGTGGGAACGGTAGATCCGTGCCGCGTTCTCGCAGCTTGTCGAGGGCGTTGTCGATCGCCGCGCGCTCGTTGGCAGGGAGCTTGGCCAACTCGTCGGCTGCATCGGGGTGGACCACGACGTCCCAGGGCATGCAATCATGATAACGACCACGTTATTACCGTTGCCCCGGGGCCTCAACCCCTGCTGGCACGGTCAGTGTCGTGAGGCCGCCCACGCGCCCGCCTGGCCGCGTAGGGCGGACGTGGTCGTCACGCGGGTCGCATCCGACGATCCGCCGGTGCCGGGCGAGGTTCCCGACGCAGATCGACGATCACCTGTCTGCGGGGGCGAGGCCCGCCAGCAAGATCGTCTGCTCGACAGTGATCGGACGGCAAGCGGAAAACCGGGTCATCTACCTGCCCATTCGGCCAAGCTCCGACCACTCCATGCTGATAGCTGCAGCCAATTTACCCAGGTCAAAGGCTAGATGTGGAGCGTGGTGGACCCTGTGCGCCAGCATCCGAATCTTTCGATCTTGGTTGCTGGCGCTGAAATCGCTGTCCGGCCGCTCGCTACCCGGCCTAATGACCAGACCCGCCCGGTGATCTCGATCCGGCATCGACCGGCCCGCTCTGGCCCCCACCGGCTCTGACCAGGTATGGCCGGACCGGGCTTCGACTCGGCTCTGATCCGTCTTGATACACCTCTGGCTCTGTTCCAAGACCCGATCCGGCCTTATGCTGCCTGCTTCTTCCGTAGTCGTCCGACTTGTCCGAGCTACTACCAGAGACCGACGGCCTCGTCCGGACGCGACGATCTCCTCTGGTCGCACGGCGGCGATATGCTCGGCCGGTCAGCACGTCCCACCATCCAGGGCAAGCGTGTTCCATTAGACGGGACGGCTTGGCCCGGAAGGTGGGACGATCAGGGGGCGGTAGCTCAGTCGGTCAGAGCAGCGGACTCATAATCCGTCGGTCGTGGGTTCGAGTCCCACCCGCCCCACCCCCGTGACCTGCGCCTTTGCTTCGGTGGCTGCCACTGCGGGGCCCCCGCAACCGGTGGGTGTGCACCCTGGTGTGCACGACCCTTCCGCGGAACTGCCGCGGCGCGCCGCTCCGCAGCTTCCGCAGCCCGGGCCGGAGTCACCTTCGTGTACGTCGTCGCCGTGATGTTGATGTTGCTGTGGCCGAGTCGTTCGGACACTTCCTTCAAGGTCTCTCCCGACTCCAGACCGATGGTCGCGCTGGAATGCCGCAAGTTCTTCAGCGGAATCGCGGGCAGGTCCACATGCCGTGACAGCGTCTCGAACCGGGACGACACCGTGTTCGGATGCCACGCCGTGCCGTCCGCCTGCGTGAACACCAACCCCGTCTCCGCCCAGCCCGGACCCATGGTGAGTTTCTGCTCGGCCTGCCGTCGGTGCCAGCGGCGCAGTGCCGCCGCCGTCTCCTTGTCGAGGGCACCGGCCCGAGCCGACTGCCGGGTCTTCGGCTTCGACGGGCGTGCCTTCCCACCCACGGTGACGATCGTCGTTCCCGGTTTCGACGGGATCGTGACCGTGCCGCTGGCAAGGTCGATGTACTCCCAGCGGAGTCCGACCAGTTCACCGCGGCGTAGGCCGAGGCAGGCCATCACGGCGAACGCCACGGCCAACGGATCGTTCCGGCTTTCGCAGTAGTCGAGGAACTGGCCGAGTTGGGCCCCGGACCAGGCGAGCACTTCAGGGTTGGGCGGCAGCGCCAGTTCCACGTCACTGGCCGGGTTGAATTTGATCAACCGGCGTTTCCGGAGCACTGACAGAAGGGCACGTGCGGTCCGGTGGATGCTGTGCAGCGTGGGCC
>NZ_CEVIVD010000276.1:0-2744 GCF_982290655.1 Protofrankia sp. CiP1_Cm_nod3 | reverse complement strand
GGGCCCGTTCCCGGCGCTGGGCAGCCAGCACGTGGGGTGGCGGGCGTGAGCGTTGCGCCAGGCCAGGTAGTCGTGCAGCGCGCGGGTCTGGACGGTGTGGTTCGGATGCTCGCTGTTAGCGATCGTGAACTGGCGCAACGCGCCGAAGCGGGCCTCGATCGGGTTCGCCCAGGAGGCGTAGGTCGGCGTGAAGCACAACTCGGCCCTGTTCCGCCGCGCCCAGGACCGGATCCTCGTTCCGGTATGCGCGGAGAGGTTGTCCAGGACGATGCAGATCGGGGCGCCGTCCGGACGGGCCGCGCGGATCGACCGCAACGCGGCCAGGGTGTTCCCCGCTCCCTTACGACGCCGGTTGACTCCCCACAGCCGATCCTCACCAACCGAGTAGCAGCCGTGGAAGTAGGTCACCCCCTGGGTGCGGTGATAGCTCGCCGCCACCCGCTGCGGACGGCCCCGCTCGGCCCAGCAGACACCCCCGGTCGGGCGGATCCCCAGCGGGCCGAACTCGTCGAAGGCGAACACCCGGTCAGGCGTCTGCGCGCAGACCTGCTCGATCCGGTCGAGCTTCACCTCCCGCGCGGGGTCGGGAGACTCCTTCCACGTCTTCGTCCGCTGGACGCTCACCCCCCGCCGGGCCAGCAGAGCACGCAACGTCTCCCGGCCGATCCGGATCACCCGGCCGGGAGCCCGACGCAGGTAGGCGACGAGTTTCCGCAGCGACCAGTGGGTGAACGGCAGACCGAGCCGGGCCGGGCGGGTGGTGGCCGTCGCGACGACGAAATCCTCGTCGTCAGAACGGAGCAGGCGGGGACGGCCTCCCGCCCACCGAGGGTCCAGGCAGGCCAGACCCGTCTCGTTGAACCGGTGGATCACGTCGCGGACCGTGTCCTCGTCCGCGGCGACCAGCCGGGCGATCACCGGCACGCTGTTTCCGCCGGCCGAGGCCAGCAGCATCATCGCCCGCTGGTACCGCACCGTGCTGGTCGTGCCTCGGCGCACGATCCGTTGCAGCCGCTGCCCTTCCTGATCAGTCAACCTGCGGACCCTGACTGGCGCTGCCATCACACCCCCCACACAGCTGGATCGGACACCGTCTCACCAGCCTGCCCCGCCAGCACGACCCACAACACGGTGAACCAACCCGGCCATAGCACTAGTAAACGCACCATGACTCCTTGAAAACTGTACGTAACGTTACCATTCGTATCATCATTTCACAATCATCACAGAAAGTGTGGCCCGCGTCATATCGGGCTGATTCGACACTGTTGGGCTCCAAAATTCGGGTTTCGGCCTGTGAGCTGGTCTTTTACGGTTGACATGATCGTCTGCAGGAGGTGGTCAGGCGACGTTGCGGTACTCGTTGATCAGCCCGCCGAGGATACGGGTGCGTCGGACGGTGGAATCCGAAGTTGGAGTGATCACAGGTGACGGGTCGGGTGGGTGTTGGTCGAGGGAGCGGTGGGGCCGGTGGGTGTTGAAAAGTTCGGCGTAGCTGCTGAGGACCGAGGCCAGGTGCCGTTCGGAGACGATCAACAGTCTGTCGGTGCATTCCCGGCGGGCGGTGCCGACCCAGCGTTCCGCGATCGCGTTCGCCTTTGGGGCTTGCGGGGGCAGTGCCACCACGTCGATGCCGGCCCTGGCGAAGACAGCATCGAACGAGGCCGTGAACGTCGCATCCCGGTCACGGATGAGGAACCGGAACCGGCGGCCGTGCTCCTCGAGATCCATCAGCAGGTTCCGTGCCCGTTGGGTGACCCACGCTGCGGTCGGATGCTTCGTGACGCCGAGGAGGTGGACGTGGCGGGTGGCGTGTTCGACGACGAAGAACACGTAGATCCGCTGGAGGAACACGGTGTCGACGGTGAAGAAGTCGCAGGCCAGCAGGCCGGATGCCTGCGCGGACAGGAACGCGCGCCAAGAGCCGTCGGCCCGCCGCGATGCGGGGTCGACGCCGGCGCAGTGCAGGATCCGCCAGACGATGGCGACCCCCACCGCGTGGCCCAGCCCGACGAGCTCGCCGTGGATCCGGCGGTGGCCCCAGGTCGGATTCTCCCGCGCGAGGCGCAGGACCAGTTCGCGGATCTCCCGGCGGACCGGCGGCCGTCCGGAGGTCTTGCGTGGGTCGGTCCATTGTCGCGCGAGGAGCTCACGGTGCCAGCGCAGCACGGTGGCCGGAGGTGACGAAGAACGAACCGGGTCGCCGCGTCCGGGCACCACCACGGGTAGGCGGCGGGGGAGCCGCCGTCCGTACAGGCCGGGGAGCCGTCGTCGGCGCGGCCGGAGGTGCCGTCGTTGGTGGTGGCGTCGTGGGTGACGCCGTCGGTACGAGGGAGGGTGACGGTATTGGTGAGCTCGGTGCCGGACTGGTCGTCGCGGAGGCGCTCGGCCGTGCCGCGGCGGCCCCGGACGTCCCATCGTCGCCACACGCGACGACAAGGGCCGGCAGCAGGCAGAGCAGGGTCAGAGATCGACGCATGAGCGCTCCTGGAGGTTCGCGGTCGATGGGACGTTGCCGTGGCCGAGGGGAACGACGTACGCCCCCGATCCGGCCGGCCTCGACCTGCCGCCCGTCCGCCCGTCTCGGCTTTCCCGGCGGCTCGTCCGCCGGAAAGTTAACCGGCACCGGCCGGGAGGGGTCCCGGCCGACTCGCCCACCAGGACGCGTCGAGATTCGCGCGTGCGACGCGAAGCGGGCCGGTCGTCGCGACCTCGACTTCTCCCCATCACTCGAGAGTTCCTCG
>NZ_CEVIVD010000275.1:0-2772 GCF_982290655.1 Protofrankia sp. CiP1_Cm_nod3 | reverse complement strand
GTCGCTACGACTGTTTGACCCCGCCCACCCTCTAACAGCCCTATCGGGGAGGTCATTCTCGGTGAAAGTCTCTCAGTTCGACAGCAGCTCGTCCAACGGGATGAACGACAGCCGACTGTCCCGATTCACCATGGCTGCGGCATCTTTCTTGATGCTGTCTCCGATCAGGATTCCGAGCGGCTGCCGATAGGAGGTGAATTCGTCCTCCAAACTCGCTCGATAGCTGAGCACCTGGCCGACCGCGTTGCGGTCCACGGCCCCCTTCTTCAGCTCTATCGCGATAAAGCGCTTCTTGCTGCGCTCGAAGCAGATGAGATCGGCGCGGCCGCCGTTGTAACAGACGTACTGCCGGGCATGAAGGTCCACATGCAGACCGTAGCGAGAGAAGAGCTCCATGTGCCCGGCAAGGTAGTTCTCGATGTCGCGTTCCAGAAGGTACCGTCGCGTGGCCTTTTCCCGGAGGCGGTCCGTCGCCGTGTGGTCGGGGCTGAGACGACCGAGGAGGTGAGCCCAGATAGGCCGGGGGATTTCATAGGCCCGGCGACGGAGGTTCGCCCGCAGCGGACCCCAGTTGGCCAGGACCGGATCGCTTCGCATGTCGGCGAGCTGTAGCGGCCTGCGGAACTTTTCGATCACCTCATAGTCACAGGCGACGTCCCACCCCAGGTCCGCGGCCACGTCGCCGTTGCGGAGCGCGTAGGCGTCTGACCTGGCCTCAATTAGATAGGCGATGTCTTTCTTGATCTGAGACCGGTAGAGCAGGATGAGGTCCTCTTCGCGGGTCTCTTTGTGGCATGTCCACCAGTCGTCCGGAGCGGACCCCCGGGTCGGGTCGAGCTCTGGACGATCGGTGCCGTTCTCATCCAGGTAGTAGTCGGGCCCGGTAACCCAGATCCAGTACCGCCGCCCATCCGATCCGGTCTCCGCTGTTTCCGTCCCCGCTTCGATCATGGCTTGGAATGGTATCATATGGCTGAAGTAACAGTATACCTTGGTCTTGTCTGGCAAGTCGGTCTCGGCAAGAGCGGTTGTCATGTCACCAAGGGTTTCGGTAACTGGTCAGGTCTCGTAGATCGTTTGTTTTTGGTTTCATGGCAGGCTGGGACTCTTCGATGACCTGGCAGCCCAGGAGCGTTGGCGCCGCGTGGTTGATCGGACCGTAGGGTCCAGGTGTGTCCGGTGATCCGCCCGCACCGTCGGTGCCGTCGTATGACGAGCTCGCGGCGCTGGTGGTGGAGCAGGCGGCACTGATCGCGCAGTTGCGGGCCGAGTTGGAACAGGCCCGGGCGCGGATCGCCGAGTTGGAGGCCCAGGTCGGCAAGACGTCGCGGAACTCGGCGAAGCCACCGAGTTCGGACGGGCTGGCGAAACCGCCCCCGAAGTCATTGCGGAAGAAGTCCGGCCGGCGCCCTGGTGGGCAGGGCGGGCATCCCGGATCGACGCTGCGGATGGTGGACGATCCCGACGTGCGGCTGCGGCACGAACCGGGGCCGTGTGGGGGCTGCGGGGCGTCGCTGGCGGGCCGGCCGGTGGCCCGGACCGAACGCCGGCAGGTGTTCGACCTGCCCGAACTACGCCCGCATGTGATCGAACATGAGCTGGTCGAGCGGGAATGCGGCTGCGGGACACGCACGAAGGCGACCGCGCCGGACGGGGTGGATGCCCCGGTCCAGTACGGGCCCCGGGTGAGCGCGGCGGCGGTCTACCTCTATTCCGGTCAGTTCCTGTCGAAGGAACGAACCGCGACCGCGCTGGCCGAGCTGGTCGGGATCCCGATCTCGGCGGGCACGGTCGGTGCGATGACCGCCCGTGCCGCCACGGGCCTGGATGGCTTCCTCGCCACGGTCCGCCAGTGCCTCGCCGACGCCGAGGTCGTCGGCGCCGATGAGACCGGGCTACGGGTCGCCGGGAAACTGCACTGGGTGCACGTCGCTCGCACCGACCGGTACACGCTGATCGACTGCCATCCGAAACGCGGAACCGCGGGGATCGACGCCCTCGGGGTGCTCTCCGGCTTCGCCGGGATCGTGATCCACGACGCCTGGGCGCCGTATGACACCTACACCGACGCCACCCACCAGCTGTGTGTCGCCCACGTGCTGCGTGAGCTGCAGGGGATCGTCGACGCCGCCCCGGCCGGCAGCTGGTGCTGGGCCACCCAGGCCGCCGATGCTCTCCTCGCGCTGCACCGGCTCACCGTCGACGCCGCCGCCACCGGCACCACGGTCGACCCGACCGACCTGGCGACCCACACCCGGCTGCTGCGCCACGCCGCCCACATCGGGATCACCCAGACCTCGCCCCGCGGCACGAAGCTCATGGCCGCCCGCCACGCGCTGGCCTGCCGGCTCGTCGACCGCGAAGCCGACTACCTGCGCTTCACCAGTAACCCGCGGATACCCGCGGACAACAACGGCTCGGAACGCGACATCCGCATGATCAAACTGCGGCAGAAAGTATCCGGGTGTCTACGCACCCTCACCGGCGCCCGCCAGTTCTGCGCGATCCGAAGCTACCTGTCCACCGCCACCAAACACGGCATCCCCTTGTTCGACGCCCTCGTCCACCTCGCCGAGGGCCGCCCCTGGATGCCCGCAACCAGCTAACCCAAGATCAAATCGGTACCTGACCAGTTACGGGTTTCGATCAGGGTGATGATCTTGTCTCGACTCATCCGCTGGTCGCTCGACTACGCAAATGGCGTCTGACCTGACGGTGATCTGAAACTGATCAGACAGATGACGGGCCCTGTCGCCTATCCCATATGGTTAA
>NZ_CEVIVD010000274.1:0-2795 GCF_982290655.1 Protofrankia sp. CiP1_Cm_nod3 | reverse complement strand
ACCCCGACCCGGTCACCCTCGCCGCCGCCATCCACGCCCTCCTCGCTCCCACAACCCGGGCAGCCGTAGGTGGAAACCGCTACTGACACAACGTTTTCCACCTACGGTCGCGGAACCCGTAGGTGGAAAACGCTGCTGCCATGACGTTTTTCACCTACGGCTGGAGGTATCCACGGGACGGCGGCGCGCTTCCTCCACATGACCGTGGAAGACATCACCGTCCGGAAGGGCCGGCAGCGCACCCCGCCACTGCGCGGTGCCGCTCTGCGCCACTGCGTGGTGCCGCTCTGCCGGTTGCTCCGTTGCGCCAGCCCGGAGATAGACTAAGTTCATGGCTAAGCCCACTATCCAGGTCGGCGTGCACGAGGCGAAGACCCGGCTGTCCGAACTGCTGCGCGCCGTGGCGGCAGGTCAGGAGGTCGACATCCTGCGCAGCGGCAAGCCGGTAGCCAAGATCATCCCGTTCGCCCCCCGGAGCATGCGCGAGATCGGCGTCGACGAGGGGCGGTTCACCGTCCCCGACGACTTCGACGCCCCGCTGCCCGACGACATCGAGGACAGCTTCTACCGGTGAGCCGCTATCTGATCGACACGCAGGCATGGCTCTGGTCGCTCGCCGAGCCGCGGCGCCTGCGCGCGGACACCCGTGACCTGCTGGCCGACACCGCCAACGAGATCCTGCTGTCGGCCGCCAGCGGCTGGGAGATCTCGATCAAATACCGGCTGGGCAAACTGGCCCTCCCCGAACCGCCGCGCAGCTACGTGCCGGACCGGATACGGCGCACGGGCGTGACCCCGCTCGCGATCGAGCACGACCACGTGCTGCGGGTGGCGGCGCTGCCGGACCATCACCGGGATCCCTTCGACCGGCTCCTGGTAGCGCAGGCACAGGCACTGGACGTCCCGTTGATCACCGCGGACGGCCGGCTGTCGGCCTACGAGGTGAAAACCCTCCCAGCCTGACCCGTAAGCCGCCCGGCTTACCCCCATTTGGGGCGATGCCGAAGGCATCCGAGGTACCGACCCTCAGCCACGTGCTCGGGAAAGAAAAGCGATCACGATAACGAGTGCTCAAGTGGTTGCTCTAACAGCCACTTGAGCACTCGTTCCGGTGTGGGAGGGCCGCAAGGCGGCCGTTGGTCACGGGGAGTCTCTGTGGGAGGTGCGGGTTCCGTTACGGCGGGCGGCGCGTTCGTAGAGGTGGGCGGCGCGCAGCGGGTCGCCGTGGCGTTCGTGGAGCTCCGCGGCGCGGGCCCAGTCGTCCGCGAATTCGGCGTCGAGGGCGTCGTTCAGCCAGGTACGCGGTGCTGAGGGGGCCTCCGGTGCGCGGCTACGCAGTTTCTTCCACAGCTCGCGGGCGCGTTGCAGGCCACCGGCGGGTGGTTGCGGTGCCGGCTCGGGCTCGGGCTCCGGTGGGCGTGGGGTGGCCTGCGCGTCGACGTCCGCCAGCGCCGCTTCGATCTCCGGGGGGAGCTGGAGGTCCAGCTGCGGGCCGGGGCCGGCCCACAGCGTCCACACCGGGTGGCGGGTGCGCAGGTCGAAGGCGACGGCCCGGTCCGGCAGCGCCACCACGGCGACGTCGTCCCCGGCGCCGAACAGGGCCCGGCGGGCGCTCGGGGGCAGCCGCGGGCGCGTCCGGTAGCCGACCGGCAGGAACAGCGGGCCGGGCCCGAGGCGGTATAGCGGCTCACCGACCGGCAGCCGTTCGAGCAGGCCGCCGGGGGCCAGCAGCAGATGCCTGTCCCGGCCGCGGACGACGAACGCGGTCTCGGCGAGCGGATGCCCTTCCAGCAGCAACGGGACGGCCGTGAGATCGTCGTCGTCGAGCAGCGCCGCTTCGGCGTCGGCCTCGCTGGTACGGGCCGGGACGATCGCGACCGCCCGCCCCTCCAGCCGCAACGACGCGCTGCCCGCCGCTGGTGACGTGCCGGCCACCGCCGATGCGACCGGGTCCGGAGCCTCCAGCGGGTAGTCGTCGGCGAGCCGGACGAGCGTGGCCGCGTCCGTGGGCTCACCGAGACCGGCCAGCCGCCAGCAGCCGAAGGAGGCGTCGGCCAGCACCCACGTGCCGGCGTCCACCAGGTCGGCGAGCAGCGGGTCGGGCAGCGCGGACGCCATGGCGTGCTGGACCAGCAGCGCGTCGCCGGTCACCCGGCAGACCAGCACGAACGGGTCATGATCGAGCGCAGTCAGCAACGACGCGGGCAACGGCTCCCCCGACGTCGACGCAGGCACCCTGGAGCTCTGCCCGTACACCCAGGAGGTTCTGGAGCCTGTCACGGACAGTCGTAATTCGATGGCAACTCGTCCGCCATGGGACGCCCCGGCGACGGCCCTTCCCGCCCTCCGTCCGCCGTTGGCGGCGGACCATGATGCCCCGGCGACGCTCTCTCCCGTCCCTCGCCCGCCACCGGCGGCGGACCATGACGGCTCGACGACGGCGCCAGGCCCCGAGCTGGCAGATCCCGAGGCCGGAGCGCTCCGCCCGAGCTCGCCCGGCGGCTGGCCAGACCCCGAGCCGACAGGCCCCGAGCCGACAGACCCCGCACCCGTGGCAGCGGTGGGCTGCGCGGCTTCGTCGAACAGCGGGACGAGCCGGACCGGCCGGTACCGCACGTCCAGCCCCAGCTCCAGAGCACGTTGGACGACCCCGCCGGCCCGCGAGCCCGCCACCAGCACCACCGCCTCGGTGGACGGGCCGGCCGCCACCGGGTGGAGCCCGGCCGTCCGCACAACCTCGACAACGCTCACCGGCCGGAGCCCGGCCGCCGGCACCGACCCACGACCATCGTCCG
>NZ_CEVIVD010000273.1:0-2826 GCF_982290655.1 Protofrankia sp. CiP1_Cm_nod3 | reverse complement strand
TATCCAACGTGACCTGCACACGTTAGAGCACCGGTCAAGTAACGCGGATCCCATCCACGACCATCCACACAGATCATGATTCAGGCGACTTTGTCGCCATGTACGCTTTTTGGCCGCAAAAGCGTACACAACGACAAACTCACGCCGATCTTCTCCGGTGACCGGCGTCCATCGAAGCGTGCCGCCGTTCGCGGGATACGTGGGGATACGTATGGTTACCTGACCGGCGCTCCAGGACGGATGTTCGATCGCGCGGCAGCCGGCCAATCAGCCCTCCCGGCCGCCGCGGTGTGAGGTTCAGTCCATCGTCTCCGGCGACACCCGCCGGAGACGCTTCTCCTCGACCGTACGGCTCGCGGTCATCGTCCTTTGAGGTCGAGAACGTAGTCCAGGACCTCCCAGGTGTTCGCGCCGACGGTGCCACCGATCTCGGGCACCTTGAAGAAATCCTGGAAGTCGCGGACGGCCTGTTCTGTCAACGGACCGAAATCCCCGTCCGGAGCCAGCCGGTCGGGATGCTCTCCTTCCCGGCCGCTCACGATGTTCAGTGCGTTCTGCAGGGTCTGGACGGGGTTCATGGGATCCGGGAACGCGCCGGTGGGAGCATGGTCCTTCGCACCCCTGGCCAGCTTCGGGTAACGGATGAACCTGTTTCCGGCCGGGAACAGGTCGGTGAAGTCCACCCCCAGCCAGACCACCTTGTCGTCCACGCCGTACGTCCTGCTGACAACCTCGTCCTGGTTGCCGACGTTCCCCTCGACCGTCGTTATCGTCCGGCCGGACCGTTCGATGCACCAGCCGGCATGCGTCTTCACGGGGATCGACCCGGTCCGCGTCAGGGTCCAGTCGAAGGCCACCATCATGCCCGGCTGAATCGCGTCCGGCGTCCGTTTCCTCCCGTTTCTGGACGCCCAGACGGCCAGATCGACGACCCCGGCAGTCTTGTACGGGAGGGTCACGCCAGCATAGCCGGCCACCACGTAGCAGAACATGATGCACCAGGGCTGGCCGTCCGCACCGAATTCACGGCCGTACTTGGTGAAGTTGTTGCGTCCGCTGGGCCGATAGATGGCTTCCTCGTGCCGGCAGACGTCGATAAGATCCTGTAAGGTGGCCATGCGGACGTCTCCTTCCGGGATACACACCGGCGGACGAGCCCTCGGCCCGGACGCCGTACCCGGGAGCAAGCGCCGGGAAGAAACCCGGATGCCGATGAGGTCCGCCGCATCGGAGCGTAGCCCGTCAGATCGGGCCGTCCCGCCGGTGACGGAAGGCCGCCATTATCTTGACAACCTGCCAGGCAGGTGCACGAACGCCGTCCGGACAATTCCCATATCCGCACGGCGGACGACCGGGCGGATATGGGAATCGCATACGTTCCACATATCTTCTCCTCGCCTGCCCCGCGGGGCACCGCGGCCATGCCACCCGGCCCCGCTCTCCTGTCGCGTCGCCTTCACCATGTCACCGTCACGTCACCGTCACGTCACCGTCACTGCCACGCTGTCGCGGGCATGCCGGCACCCTGGACAGGCCATATCGCCCCGCCGACCGCCTACCGCCGACCCGCCGTCACGACACGAACGACAACCGACGGCAGGAGACAGCGACCGGCCACAGCAGGACGGCCACGGGAGGAATTGTGAACAACAGGCATGATGCGTCGATGAGCGGCCAACTCACCGGCGCGATCGCGCTACCCGACGGAACCATGGTGCGCGGCCGCGGCCGGCGCGAGCCCCTGCCGTCCGGGCCGCTGCCCACCTACGGCCTCTATCTCGCGTCGCGCCACCGGCTCCCCCGGCCCCACGGGCCCCGCTGGCATCCCGGCTGGCCCGCGGGCTGGATCGACTGGCCTGACTTCCGCGCCCCTCGGGACGACGGGACGGCCGCCGCCATGATCTGCCACGCCTACCTGCTCGCCCACGGCGGGCAACGGGTCGAGGTCGCCTGCGGCGGCGGCACCGGCCGCACCGGAACCGTCCTTGCCTGCATGGCCGTCCTCGCCGGCCACCCCGCCGCCGATGCCGTCGGTTGGGCCCGGCGGCACTACCGGCCGCGGGCGGTCGAAACCCCCGGCCAGCGACGCTGGATCCGATGGTTCGCCGCCCACCACCCCGAGATCCAGACCAGCCGGGATCCCGGCGGGAACCGGTAGCGTCGCCGACACCGCGGATGGCCGGACGCCTTACGCCGTCCGCGCCGTCCGTTCCTCAGCCAGCTCCCGAAACGATCTACGAAGCCCCGCGCGCGATGGCCACCACATTGTCGGACGGTGGCCCGCGGCGGGATCGTCGTCGGCCCGGCATTCCTGCCAGCACGCTCGTCAGCCCGAGCGCGGCTACCGACACCCGCCCGCCGGGCACCGCCAGCGGGGTCGCCGCGACGAAGCCGTTCCGTTCACAGGTGGAATTTCCGCAGGCCAGCCGGTTCTTGCGCCACGTCACCCGCATCGGGGCCACAACCAGATGGCGCACCGTGTGCCCGACGCTCTCCTTCACCCGGCCCGACGGCGCCCCGCAGTCCGGGCAGCACTCCGCCACCCCCGGCGCGGTCGACACGTGCACCGAGAACGAGCCGTCCGCTTCCTGTTCCACCTGCTCGATCTCGAAGCCGGACAGTCCCAGCAACCCGGCCGACCCACGACCCGTACTCTCGAATACGGCGCACCCGCATCCTGGCGATCAAGTCCCTCAGCAAGACACGACCTTCCCAGACGGGCGGATGTGTCCCTTTTCTCGAACCTCAATACAGTCGCACACTGTCACCACGGCCGGTCACTGAACGTTGACGCTCAAACACAGCCTCCAGTCAGCTGCGTAGAGC
>NZ_CEVIVD010000272.1:0-2941 GCF_982290655.1 Protofrankia sp. CiP1_Cm_nod3 | reverse complement strand
GGACCCGTCGATCAATAACTGCGGTTCTCGATCGAGAGAGGCTGCTGTCAGCCCCGCAACAAGACCGACATCAACAACCGGAGTTATTTTCCGGCAGCTCCTGAGCCGGGCGGCTTGCGGATCAGGCGCCCTGGGTGATGGTGAGGGTGAGGATCTGGGGCTTGCTCGCGGGGGCGCCGTCGGGGGCGCCGCCTTCGACTCCGGGGGTGGTGAGGGCGTCGAGGACGGACAGGCCCTCGGTCACCTTCCCGACGACCGTGTAGTTGGTGGCCAGTGCCTGCACGCCGTCCTTGTTCGGGTCCTGGTAGTTGATGAAGAACTGGCTGCCGTTGGTGTTGGGGCCCCCGTTGGCCATGGCGATGACGCCGCGGGTGTATGTGGCGCCGTCGGTGTTCTCGTTGGCGTAGGTGAAGCCCGGGCCGCCCATACCGGTGCCCTGCGGATCCCCGCACTGGAGCACGAAGATGTTCCGGGTGGTTTCGCGGTGGCAGGAGGTGTTGTCGAAGTACTTGGCGTTCGCCAGCGTGAGCAGGGCGCGGACGGTGCAGGGCGCCTTTGCCGCGTCCAGCGCGGCCTTGATCGTCCCCTTGTTCGTGGTGATGGTCATCGTGGCGGGGGAGCGGCTCACCGTGCCGGCTGCCGCGGGCAGGCTGACCGGTCTGGACGGCTCCTGTTCGTCCGAGGTGTAGATGCAGGGGCCGACCTGTGTGGTGGCGGCCGGAGCTGCCGCGGGCGATGCGGCTGCCGCGGGTGGCTCCGTCGCGGGCGATACCGCCGAAGATGACAGGGATGCGGTGTCGTCGTCGCCGGTGAGCAGCAGCGCCGCGGTGATGCCGCCGGTCAGCAGGATCAGGGCGCCCACGCAGACAACAGCGGTCACCCTGCGCTGTCGGCGCCGCGCGGCGGTCCGGCGTGCGGCCTGCCGGGCGGCCTTGCCCACGGCGAGATCGCGCTGTCGGCGCGTCCTGGACGTCACCACCTGTCGGCCTCCCTGTCCATCGTCACGAGGTGGGCGGAATCGTTCCGCCGCCGGCGAGCGTACGGTCAAGGGAAGTGTAGGTAGTCACGGTCCGCCCGCTGCCGCCGCACCGGTATCGTGCCGGGCCCGGCTGTGCGAAAGCTGTGCGTAACCTTCAGATGGCATTAACTGTCATGATCCGGATATTGCCGGATGTTGTCGGATATCGTCAGGGTTCGGAGTGCGGCTGTCCCGCTCGTGGTTGCCGCACCGCCGTGGCATCGCCGCGGGTGGGATTCGGGTGGGGCCGAGGGCTGTGACCGGGGCGGCCGTGCGTTGCCGCGGGCTGTCGCGCCCGCTCCTGACCCGGCCCGCGGTAGCGGGATATCACCGTGCGTGAGGCGCCCGATGCTGGTCTCGGTCAGGTCAGCGGGGCCGGCGCAGTCAGCGGGCCGCGGTGACGCCGTCGTGCTTTCGTGATGGCCGTACCGTGTGCTGGCGCCGGGGTGGTTCGGGCCGGCGCGGTGTGTCCGTCGTCGCTTCCGCTATCGCTGTCCGGGGGATGCCCGGCGGGGCGTCCGGCCTGTTGGTCAGGCACGCGGCGGTGGCCACCGCGAGCTGTGACTCGCGTTGCGCCGCGTCGAGCAGCTCGGCCAGGTTGATGTTGGTCGGAGTACGCAGCGCCCTGCGATGGAGGATCATCCGCCGTTCGGTGACAAGCAGCCAGTCCTCCAGGACACGGCGCCGAGGCAGCAGCGCCAACCGTGCCCGTTGCGCGATCCGAGCGCGCGGCCGGTGTGTCATGGCGATCCATTTCTTCTGTCCGCCTTGGGCCTTGCATCTTGAATATCGAATCTTGAATATCGAATTCTGTCAGAATCGTGAAAAAGGGGGGCGGACGGTCGTCGTGGCAGTCGTTTCCGTGGCTGTCCGCCGTGCTCGCCGCCCTGCTGCGCCCGCCCTTCCGCACTCGTCGTCCATGTTCGTGCCGTCGATCAGGAATCATATTATCGATCAGGGCGGGGTGGTCGGCCGTCCGGCCGGTGCGCCGGTCGGGCCCCGGGGTGCTGGCAGGCCCCGCGGCCGGATTCTGTACGTGGCCGGCCGCTCCCTTCAGGTGGCGGGGGAGCCCGTATGCGGATCCTGATTTCCGGCCGGCCTGTCCGTGTATGCGACCGGGTTGTTCACGCTGCCGGTAACCATTGGACCAGCCACCCTTTCCTGTGCGATACCTGTACCGCCGAAGGTGGCAACGGTGATCATCCAGAAATCATCATCTGTGAGGAGTGCGCGGTGTCGGATATTGTGCTGGCCCTGGTGGCCGAGCTCGTCAGCGCGGCGGTCATCGTGCTGGTCTCGTCGCTGTTCCGGCGGTGGCTCAGGCCGGGTGTCCGGACGGCCTGAGCCTGTCGCCCACCGGCTGTCCCGGATCTTTCCGCCCGAAGGGCTCGGCGGGATCCGCCTGTCCGCCCGCCGTCTCCGCGGGTCGTCGTCAATGGCTGACAGCCACCGGCGACGGCTGACAGGCATCGACGACGACCGACGGTCACCGGCTTCCGGCCGGCCATGGAGCCGGTGACCGTCGGCGGCCTGCTGTCGGGCGTGGCCGCGATCGGCGGCTGCCGTCGGCCCGTGTCCGCCGTCTTCCGGGGTGTCACGTCTCCGCGCCATGCCCTGATTTATCCTGACCTGCAGCTTTTTCCGGGGCCGCGGTGGCCGTGGCGTGGCTGTGCTGGGCGTGGCTGTGCTGGGCGATGTAGGCACCGGCCCCGATCGCCGCCGCGACCGGCCATTCGACGAGTTCGGTGACGGCGAGCACGCCCAGGCCCATGTAGAAGGCGGTCTGGGCTGGTGACGGCAGCCTGACCGGGCCCACTTTCATGCTTGTGCCCGGGGCGCGCGGGATCTCGATGCGGGCCGTGGCGAACGGCGTCCGCAGTGTGGCGGTGTGGGGCCTTCGTGCTTCGCCCTCTTCGCCCGCTC
>NZ_CEVIVD010000271.1:3136-4237 GCF_982290655.1 Protofrankia sp. CiP1_Cm_nod3 | reverse complement strand
GGTGAACCGGGTCGCGATCGTGGGCAACCACCTCAGCCCGTCCGGTGTCACCAAGGACGACGGCACCCGCGTCAACACGATCTGGGGTGAGCTGGCCTGGCAGCTCGGCGGTGCCGAGGCGTACGCCATCGTCGCCACCGCGGACAGCGACCGCACCCACCCCGGCGACGCGCTCCACACGCTGCTGGCGACGTACGCGCCCGCCGTCATCCTGATCGACGAGTGGGTCGCCTACGCCCGCTCGCTCGTCGGCCGCGACGACCTCGCGGGCGGCACGTTCGACGACCAGTTCACCTTCGCCCAGTCGCTGACCGAGACCGCCAAGGGCACCTCAGGCGTCCTGCTCGCGATCTCGATCCCTGCCTCCGAGAGCGGGGACGACTCCGAGACCGTGGCCGGGAACGCCGAGGAGGTCGGCGGCACCAACGGGCTGGAAGCCTTGAAGCGGCTCCAGAACGTCGTGCGCCGGGTGGCCGACCAGTGGCGCCCGGCGTCGTCGGACGAGGCCTACCACATCGTCAAGCAGCGGCTGTTCAAACAGCCCGACGCCGCCGCGCTCGCCTCGATCGGAGCGACCGCCAGGGCGTACGTGGAGCTGTACCGCAAGTACACCGACGACTTCCCGCGTGAGGCGCGCGACACGGCGTACGAGTACCGCATCAAGCGGACCTACCCGATCCACCCGGAGACGTTCGACACCCTCTACGAGGAGTGGTCCTCGCTGGAGCGCTTCCAGCGCACCCGCGGTGTGCTGCGGCTGATGAGCACGGTGATCCACGCGCTCTGGACGGGCGAGGACGCGTCACCGTTGATCATGCCGGGTTCGATCCCGCTCGCCACCGCGAACGTGAACGCCGAGCTGACCCAGTACCTCCAGGACTCCTGGAAGACGATCATCGACGCCGATGTCGACGGCCCGAACTCCGAGCCGGCGCGCATCGACAAGGAGAAGCCGCTGTTCGGCCAGCGGGCGCTGACCAGGCGGCTCGCCCGCACGGTGTTCTTCGGCGCCGCCCCGACCGTCGCACCCGGCTCGGTCCACAAGGGCATCAACACCCAGCGGGTCTTCCTCGGCACCGCGATCCCCGGCGACGTCCCGGG
>NZ_CEVIVD010000271.1:2011-2768 GCF_982290655.1 Protofrankia sp. CiP1_Cm_nod3 | reverse complement strand
CAACTTCCACGCCGCGCTGACCCAGCTCGGCGACCGGGCGACGTACTTCTACTCCGGGTCCGGCAAGTACTGGTACGACCTTCAGCCCAACATCACCCGCACCGCCAAGGACCAGGCCGAACGCCTCTACAAGGAAGACGTGTGGAAGGAGGTCGTCACACGGCTGCTCGGCCAGGGCCGCCTGAAGGGTGACTTCGCCGGCGTCCACGTCTGCCCGGAGACCAACGCCGACATCCCCGACACCAGCGAGGCGCGCCTCGTCATCCTGCACCCGAAGTTCGCCCACAAGCGGGGCGCCGGGTCGGCCGCCAAGGACTTCGCCCAGAAGGCGACCGAGCAGCGCGGCAGCTCCAACCGGACCAACCGCAACATGCTCGTCTACCTCGCCCCCGACGAGGCCCGGCTGGAGGAGCTCGACACCGCCACCCGCGACCACCTCGGCTGGAAGCACGTCCTCGACAACGAGGCCGGCCTCGACCTGACCCAGAACCAGAAGAAGCAGGCTACCCAGCGCCAGGCCCAGGCCGACCAGACCGTCACGGCCAGGCTCCTGCAGACCTTCACCTGGGCGCTCGTCCCGGCCCAGCCGGACCCGAGCGCGCCGTTCCTCATCCGCGAGACCAAGGTCGAAGGACAGTCCCACTCGCTCGCCGAGCGGGTCTCCCGCCGCCTCGGCAACGACGGCGACCTCTCGACACGGCAGGCCGCGTCGACGATCCGCCTGGCGATCGGCAAGGTCCCGCAGATCTGGAAGGAC
>NZ_CEVIVD010000271.1:0-1249 GCF_982290655.1 Protofrankia sp. CiP1_Cm_nod3 | reverse complement strand
CTTCGCCACGCCATACCACAGCTCGAACAAGACGACCGACGAGAGCGCGAGATAATCCCCGGACGCTCCGGCCTCCCGGTACCGTTCCCGCACGCCGACGGGCTTGTTCCGCAGCAGCGCGACCACGGCGTTGGTGTCCAGAAGGTAGTTCACCCGAAGAAGTCCTCCCCGGCGGGCGTCGGCGGCTGGTTCCTGCCGTCATCGAACAACGGCACATCCACGAAGCGGTCCAGCTCGGCGAACCAGGCATCGACGTCGGACGCGATCGGCTCCAGCAGCACGCCGTCTCCCACATGCCGGACACGCACCCGGTCGCCGGGCAGCCGGAACTCCTTCGGGAGCCGCACCGCCTGGCTCCGGCCGTGTGTGAAGAGCCTCGCGATCGCCGTGTCCGCCATAACGCCTCCCGCAGATGGTAGCTATCAATAGTAGCTACCAAGGGCCCACTGCCGACTCGGTCAGATAGCGGTAGTGCGGGCACGCTGTGACATGAGGCAGTGGTGCTGGCGGCGGTGAACGTCAAGCTCCGCAATGACGGGACCTGCGTCACCTGTCGTTCCCGCGATGGTCGGTGGACCTGACGTACCAGGACACGAACCCTTCGATCATGGTGGCGGGCCCTGAGGTCGCCATCCGTCCGGTCGCCACGCAGACCCCGACCAGGGGCGATGCCCAGTGATCAGCGTGACGGAAAGATCATCTCGCTGGCCAGGAAGGCGGCCTCGTCGACGTCCCGGACGAACGTCGCCGCCGCGACCGCGGCTTCGAACATGTCGACGAGGCAGAGCTCGTCACGCCGCATAGAGGACCCGGGCCTCCGCGAGCACCCGGTCGCGGATGACCCACTTCAGCCGGGCCTTGGGTACCAGGTCGACGCGGCGTCCGATGATCTTTTCGAGATCATCTCGGAGATCGACGATCTCGAAACCGAGCTTTGAGCCGGGCTCCAGCACATACAGCGGGTCGACATCCGAATCGTCGGTGTCGTCGCCGCGAGCCACCGAGCCGAAGACGGACAGCTCGGCGACGCCGTAACGCCGGCACACCTCAGCGATCCGGCTGTCACGAAGATCGACGGCCACCTCCCTATTATCGCCAGAGACGGTCACGACCACGCGGCGCAGGGTCCGCCCCGCGTGACACTGGTGTCACCTCGTCCGAGTCCGAGTCCGAGTCCGAGTCCTGACAAGGGACTGCTCGCCCTTACCCCCTGGGGCTTCGGCAGTCCCGGCGAATCACCTCTGCGAGC
>NZ_CEVIVD010000270.1:1241-3447 GCF_982290655.1 Protofrankia sp. CiP1_Cm_nod3 | reverse complement strand
GTGCGCCACGAGGCGCCGAGACAATCGAGGAGGGGTGAGAGACCTTTCCCGCCGGGCTGTCGCAGCAGCCCGGTGAAGCCAGGGGGCAGCCTGATCCGGAGGAACGCCGGGGAGGGTGGCAAGCGGCCCCGACGAAGACAGGCCGTGCCGGGACTGCCAGACGGCGCGGGCCTGTTCGGCCAGGTCAGAAGGTGTAACGGAAGTGAACCAGTGGTTGAAGCTCCGTAACCGCGAAGCCGTGCTCAAATCTGGTGGATATGGGCCGGTGAGCAGCGCGTGACGGTCGGACGATGCTGCGTCCGGGCGTCAACTCCGAAGCCGCGTAGTTCCGGCGGTGGGGAGGCCATGGCGAAGGTCTGCGGCGTAACCGTGGCGATGCTGCCGGAGTAGAGCTGGGCGCCTCACTGACCGATCGATTGCTTGGTGAACGTGGGAACCATCCGGCAGTCGCCTGCGGGCCGTCCAGCCAGGACGGCAGCGGGCAGGCCCGTTCCGGCTGTGGGCTGACGGATGGGGCGGAGGCTGTGTAGTAGTCGCGGGCGTAGCGACCCGTCTCGGAGTCCGGGAAAGCCGGACGCAGGGCAAAGACAGCCAGCAAGTCTGCGGTGATGGATGCTGGAAGACCAGGAGGTTTTCGCCGGTGAATACCGACGAACCGGAATCCGCCTTGTTTAGGGCCGAACGCCGGGTACTGGAGATCCAAACCAAGCTGCACCGGTGGGCGCGTGAAGATGCCCGTCGTCAGTTCGACGATCTGTTCAATTTGGTGGCCGATCCCGCGTTCTTGTTGGTTGCGTGGGATCGGGTGCGGGGCAACAAAGGTGCCAGGACCGCCGGGGTGGACGGGCGTACCGCCGCGTCGATAGTGGCGCGGATCGGGATAAATGAATACCTCGACGGGCTGCGTTCGGCGTTGAAAGATCGCAGTTTCCGGCCGTTACCGGTGCGGGAGCGGATGATCCCCAAGACGGGCGGTAAGCTGCGTCGCCTGGGGATCGCGACCATCACCGACAGGGTGGTCCAGGCATCGCTGAAGCTGGTGCTGGAGCCGATCTTCGAGGCGGATTTTTTCCCATGCTCCTATGGGTTCCGCCCGATGCGCCGGGCTCATGACGCGGTGGCTGAGATTCGGTATCTGACCTCGAAACCACGATGTTACGAGTGGATTGTGGAAGGAGACATCAAAGCCTGCTTCGATGAAATCTCGCATACGTCCTTAATGGACAGAGTGCGGGCACGGATCGGAGACAAGCGTGTCCTGGCCCTGGTGAAGGCTTTTCTCAAATCAGGCGTCCTCGTTGAGGATCGTTTAGTGGGACCTACCACCGCCGGCACCCCGCAAGGGTCGATTCTCTCGCCGTTGCTCAGTAATGTCGCCTTGTCCGTCTTGGACGAGCACGTCGCCCGGTCACCAGGTGGCCCGGGGACCGGCAAGACTGAGAAGGCCAGGCGTCTGCGGCACGGCCTGCCGAACTTCAAATTGGTCCGGTATGCCGACGACTGGTGCCTGGTGATTAAAGGCACCAAATCCGATGCCGAAGCCTTGCGAGAGGAGATCGTGGAAGTCTTGTCCACGATGGGTTTACGCCTGTCGCGGGAGAAGACTCTGATCACCCACATCGATGACGGCCTTGACTTTCTCGGGTGGCGTATCCAACGCCACCGGAAGAAAGGCGCGCGCGAGTATTACGTCTACTCCTATCCGGCCAAGAAGTCCGTCAAAGCGGTCATGGCCAAGGTGAAGACGGTATGCCGCGAGGTCGAGGTGAACCAGCCTCTTGATGATCTGATCCGCAGACTCAACCCTGTGCTGAGGGGCTGGTGCGCCTATTTCCGGCCCGGAGTGTCATCGGTGACCTTCGCCTACCTGAAACATTATGTGTTCGAGACGGTATGGCGATGGATACGCCGGAAGCATCGCCGGTCCACGTGGAAGGAACTGCGCCACCGCTACTGCGGCGGCGGATGGTGGCCTACAAGCCAGAACAGGGAACTTTTCGATCCGGAGAAGGTGAGCACCACACGCTACCGATACCGGGGATCAGTCATCCCTTCTCCCTGGCCTGCCGCTGCCTGACGAGCACATCCGAGCCACAGCGGGACTTGTGGAGCGCCCGGTGCCTTGAAAGGGGCACGCCGGGTGCGGGAAGCGGCCCGGGAAAACGGACCGGCTGAAAGGTTGGAACCGCGTCCCGGGCCGACTTCA
>NZ_CEVIVD010000270.1:0-946 GCF_982290655.1 Protofrankia sp. CiP1_Cm_nod3 | reverse complement strand
CGACCCGCGACTGCCGAGGTAGTCGCGTTCATCGACGAGTACAAAGACGCGGCCGGGGTCGAGCCGATCTGTGAAATCCTGCAGTTTGCCCCGTCGACGTACTATGCCGCGAAGAGCAGGCCGGCGTCGGCCCGGTCTGTGCGTGACGCCGAGCTCAAAGAACAGATCGTCCGTGTGTACAAGGAGAATTTCGAGGTGTACGGGGCGCGGAAGGTCTGGCTGGCGTTACGCGCGGAGGGAGTCGACGTCGCTCGGTGCACCGTCGAGCGGCTGATGCGCGAGCTCGGCCTGGTCGGCGCGGTCCGCGGTGACCACAAGCGGCGGACCACGGTGGCGGATCCGGCGGCCGAGCGGCCCGCGGACCTGGTGAAACGCAACTTCTCGGCCGACCGCCCGAATAAACTGTGGGTGGCGGACTTTACCTACGTCGGGACCTCGCTGGGGGATGCCTACGTCGCTTTCATCACCGACGTGTTCTCCCGCAGGATTGTCGGCTGGCGGCTGGCCTCGCACATGCGTACCGACCTCCCGCTGGATGCCCTGGCAATGGCGATCTGGGCGCGTGACGAGCATCTCGACGGCCTCGTGCACCATTCTGACCAGGGAAGTCAGTACACGTCAATACGCTACACCGACCAGCTTGTCGCGATGGGCGCGAAACCGTCGGTCGGGACCGTCGGTGATTCCTATGACAACGCTCTGGCCGAGTCGGTGAACGGATTATACAAGACCGAGCTTGTGTACCGCCGCGGGCCGTGGCGGACCTTCGAAGAACTCGAACTCGCCACCCTCAAGTGGGTCGACTGGTACAACAGCCGAAGGATCCACAGCGGCTGCGGGAATATGCCTCCCGTCGAGTATGAGCGTTCCTATTACGCCCAGCAATGTGGTAAAGTCTCCGACAGGAGCCAACGATCGTAGTCTCCACCGAACCCGGGGCGGTTCA
>NZ_CEVIVD010000269.1:0-3159 GCF_982290655.1 Protofrankia sp. CiP1_Cm_nod3 | reverse complement strand
GGCGTCAGCCGCGACGTGTACCTCGACGTACGCCGGCATGTGGAGATCACCGCGGTCCGCGTCGACGTTCACGGCCGCGAGCTCGCCACATACGCGTCCCTCGGCGGCAAAAGCGGTGGCGAGACACAGGAGCTGATGGCGTTCGTTGTCGGCGCCGCGCTGCGCTACCAACTCGGTGATGAGGACCGCCGGCCACGCTTCGCCCCGGTGTTCCTCGACGAGGGCTTCATCAAGTCCGACTCCGAGTTCGCCGGCCGGTCGGTACAGGCGTGGAAGAAACTCGGATTCCAGCTGATCGTCAGCGCTCCGCTGGACAAGGTGACCGCGCTCGAGCCCACCATGCCGCTCATCCTCACCGTCACCAAATCCCCCACAGGCCGCTCGCACGTAACCCAGTTGCGTGCCATCGACGACGAGACCCCAGCCAGCGGGACAAACCCGGCAGGGTCGCACCAGTGAAGACACCAGAGCGCGTCGTTACCGAGGTGATCGCCCGGCTACGCCGCAGCTGGCCGCAGGCAGCCTGCCACACCGCGCTCCGCGGGAGCACCCAAGCCGACGGGCACACGTCAGGGGTTCACGACTCGCCGGCATGGCCCCACTCGTTCCCCCTCGGAACGCCGAACAGGGCAGAACTCGAACAGCACTTCGCCACCTACCAGGGCCAGGTGCTCGCCTGGCGGCAGTGGCACACCAGCCACGCCGGACGCGGCGTCGATCTCATCGACGCGACCCGCCGGGTCCACGGCACTGTTCAGGCCATCCCCACCCATCTGCGGGTGGAGAACATCGACGCAGCCGTAGCGCTGTGCGGCCATGACTGGACCACACGGCTCGCACGGGGCAGGAGCCGCGCCGCGACGCTCGTCGAGCGATTCGGGCCACCAGCGGACCTGCCGCGCATGCTGCGCGAGGTCGACGACTGGACCGACACCGACTTCGCCCTGCTGTGCGACGCCGCGGAGTGGTTCCGCAACAACGACGCCACCGGCCTGACACCGCGGCAGGTGCCTGTGCCCGGCATGCACGCCAAGTGGCTCAACACGCGCCAGCACCTCGTCGCCGCACTCGCCGGTCTGGACATGCTGCCAGTCGCGCCAGCGCACCCGGCACGCCTCCACCTCACCTACCTCGATCCACACCACCGCGCGGCTGGTGGCCGGCACCATGACTGCATCAGCATCGGCGATCGCGTCCCGCTGGCGTATGAGCCACAGGTGGTCGTCATCTCGGAGAACAAGGACACCGCTGTCGCGTTCCCGCCGGTGCCCGGCGGCGTGTGTGTAGAAGGAGGCGGATTCGGCGGCGCCGCGGCCGCCGCCCTCCCATGGCTGGTCACCGCGCCGCTGCTCGTCTACTGGGGTGACATCGACGCAGCCGGCTTTGAAATCCTCGACGGTTTTCGAACCGACGGCGTCCCTGCCGTCTCGATGCTCATGGACATGGTGACGTTCGAACGGTACGAGCGATTCGGTACCTCACTCGACCGCCGCGGCACACCACTCGGCCCCGGCAGACGCCGCGACGTACCGCACCTGACCGCCGACGAACGCGCCATGTACGGTGCCCTCACCGACCCCACCTGGACACGGCACCGACGCCTCGAGCAGGAACGCATCCCGCTCGCGGACGCGCTCGCCGCACTGCGACTACTTCAGTCACGCGACTCTCTCGTGTAGCCACAAGCCGGTCACTGCTCTCAACACCACGCTGGGCGGAGGATGGGGAGGCGCGTGTGCCGGGTAAGGGTGTGCGTAGTGGCCGAGTCGCCCCACCGACTTGAACACCCATCGCATCGGTGGCAGGTCATGAGGGCCGGCAGAAGCAGAAGACGCGATGTCCGCCTTACCGCCGCGCCCGCCATCAGACCCCACCGCCCAGCACAGCGAGTGAAAAACTCCCCTCCACCACCAACCGGCCGACAGGAAACCACAGGTCACGCCCGCTACCTGGTGCTGATCGACCGGGGCTTCGACAGCAACACCTTCCTGACCAAGGTCGCCGCCACCGGTGCGCAGTTCCTGGCCCGATGCATGTCCACCCGCCGCCCCCTCTCCTGCACCCCCTGAGTGACGGCTCCTACCTCTCGCGTTTCGGTGACCTGACGGTACGCATCATCGAAGCCGACCTGGTTTGCGTCCTCGCGGACGGCACCCGCATCGGCGGACGCTACCGCCTGGCCACCACCCTCTTCGATCCCGTTACCGACCCCGCTGGCCAGCTCATCCGCCTCTACCAAGAACGATGGGAGATCGAGTCGGCGTTTTTCGCCCTACGCTCCACGCTGATGGCCGGACGGGTCCTGCGCTCAAGCGACCAGTTCGGCATCGAGCAAGAACCGTGGACCACCCTCGCCCTCTACCAGGCGCTGCGCACCGCCATGGTCGAGGCCGCCGAGTCCTGTCCGGACACCGACCCGGACCGCGCCAGCTGCACCATCGCCCTGGAAACCGCTCGCAACCAAGTCGTCATCGCCGCCGAGATCATTCCCGAGCAGCCGCACCGGGTCGGCACGATCGGCCGCACCGTTCTTGCGAACCTGCTCCCCGCCCGCCGCCCGCCGCCCGCGTATCAGCGCCCGTAAGGTCAAGTCCCCCATCTCGCGCTACCACTCCTGCAAGGGCCAGGCCCGGCCCCGGACCAGCACCCCCGTGGCCGCCATCGAGACCACCATCCACGACCGGACCAGTCCTGCCGCCACCATGAAGCACGCCAAACCGCCAGCAACCGATGAAGCCAACGAGCCGATCCACAGCGCGACGTGGGAACCCGACAGCGAGGACAAAGGTGCGGACGACGGCCACGTTGTCGAGGACCCCGGCGGCCGGGTGACGCTCATGCTCGCTGTACTCAGCAGCCACCCCGGCAGATCCTGGCACGCCCGCGACGTCGCCCGCCGCCTCGGCGTCACGAACATCAACAGCTTCCGCGTCCAGATGTCCCAGTGGGCCCATCGCGGCCTGATCCACAAGACCGGCCCCGCAACCTATGCCCTTGCATGCTGACCATGCAGGCGCTCGACACCGACCACAAGATTCTTAACTTCCCGGCTTGGAGCTTGGCAGACCGGCCGCCAGCCTCCATAGTTAGTTACATGAGTAATGAACCGATGAACCGATGAACCGCAGTATGCGGTGGTCGGCGTGAAGGACGACGGGC
>NZ_CEVIVD010000268.1:0-3197 GCF_982290655.1 Protofrankia sp. CiP1_Cm_nod3 | reverse complement strand
GTTCAGCGGCGGGCGGGACGGCCCACCGGCCCCGACGGCCGGCTGTGTCGGCATGCCGTCCAGGTCGCGCAGCTGCATCTCCAGGTAGGCGCGCAGCCTGGTCCGGTACTCGCGCTCGAAGGCACGCAGCTGTTCGACCTGGCCTTCCAGCCGGCGCTTGTCGTCCTCCAGGCCGCCGAGCTGTTCGGCGACGTGTGCGCGGGCCTCGCCGATGATGCGGTCGGCATCGGCGCGGGCTTCGCGGCGGGCGCGCTCCGACTCGTTACGGGCCTCTCGCAGCGCCTCGTCCGCGGTGCGCTGGGCGAGCACGAGGGTGCGGGCCACGCGCTGTTCGATCTCGGCGTCCAGCTGGCTGTTGCCGGTGCGGGCCGGGGCCGCGCCGGGCGGGGACACGGCCGGGATGACCGTGGTCGCTGCCGCCGACGGCTGCGCGACGGGGCGCTCGCGGGCCGCTGCCTGGGCGGCCTGCACCGCCTGGGCCGCCTGCGCCTGCGCCTGCGCGACCTGGCGCCGGGTCTCCTCCAGCTGCCTGCGCAGCTGCTGGTTTTCCTCCAGCACCTGAGCGGGTACACCGGAACCACCGCCGCCCGTGCGGCGGGCCTCGTCGAGCTGCCGGCGTAGGTCGGTGTTCTCGTCCAGCAGACGGGTGAGCTCGCTCTCGACGTCGTCGAGGAAAGCGTCGACCTCGTCCTCGTTGTAGCCGGTGCGGAACCGGGTCGGGCTGAAGACCTTGTTCTGTACGTCCTGCGGTGTCAGAGCCACGTCGCCTCCTCATGATGCGGCATCGCCGTTCCCCGGAGAGGGCGGTCCAGCGGCAGTCTGCCGCGCGTATTCGCCACGTGCGCGACTTCGTCACAGCCCATCTGCGAGTCTCCGCAAGACCCAGATCACAACTAAGATCAATAAGAATCCGAGGTCAAATGCCACGTTACCGACCCGAAGGGGTGGGACGAACCGCCGCACGAATCTCAGCGGGGGATCGGTGACGGTGTACACGGACTCAAAGACTAGTACGAGGACTCCGGTGGGACGAAAAGTGCGGCTCAGGGAGACCACTAGATCTATCACTACGCGAGCGAACAGCAACAGTAGGTAGACCAGCAGGAGCGCGGAGATCACGTCACCCAGTGTGCTGATGGCGAGCTCTCCTGTACCTGCAGGGACTGGGGTCTGGTGACATCTGGAATATGATCATGACTGGTTGTAGAAGCCGCCCTCACGGATGCGCCGCTTGTCGGTCTCGGTGACCTCGACGTTGTGCGGCGAGAGCAGGAACACCTTGTTGGTGACCTTCTCGATCGATCCGCGCAGGCCGAACACCAAGCCGGCGGCGAAGTCGACCAGCCGCTTGGCGTCAACATCATCCATCTCGGTCAGATTCATGATAACCGGAGTCCCGTCGCGGAACTCCTCGCCTATCTGCCGCGCCTCATTGTAACTGCGTGGTTGCAGAGTGGTAATCCGGTACGCTGACGGCTCGTCGATCGCCGACGGCCTGCGCATCGGCACCGGACCAGCCGGCCGGAGCGGTTCCACCGGGGGGCGTCGCGACATCGCAGGCGGCTCCTCACGCGCATCTATCCGACGGACCGACCGCTCGGCGGGCACGGGCTCACCGACATCGCGACGATCGTCACGACCGGCGTCGTCATACTCGTCTTCCTCGAGGTAGCTTTCATCCTCCTCGGCCAGACCGAGGTAGACCATCGCCCTGCGCGCCACACCCATGAGCGCGACTCTAAGGGACAGCGCGCCGTGGACCGAACAAAGCCGTCCCGATGCGAAGGTGTGTCGCGCCTTCGGCCACCGCGTCGGGGAAGTCCCCCGACATGCCGGCGCTGATCACCGATGCCTCCGGGTGCTCCCGACGAAGCATCCACGAAACCTCACGCAGCCGCGCGAAGGCCGGCCGGGCCGGCAGGCCACGCGGCGCGACCCCCATCACCCCGGCGAGGACGAGGCCGCGGCTGGCGGCCACGAGATCACCGAGGGCGGGGATGTCGGCCGGGCGGGCACCACCGCGGCCGGTGTCGTGCCCGGGCAGGTCCAGCGACACCTGGAGGCAGACGGCGATCTCCCGACCGTACGCGAGCGCCCCCGCGGCCAGCGCGTCCACCAGTGGCGCGCGGTCGACCGACTGCACCCAGCCGGCCCAGCGGGCCACCGGGCGGGCCTTGTTACGCTGAAGCTGGCCGACAAAATGCCAGCAGGGCCATGCTCCGGAGGGCAGTCTGGGGACCGCCGCCGGGCCCGGCTCCCCGCCGTCCCGGCCGGTGCCGGGCCGGGACGGGCCGGCTGCCGGCGGGGCCGCCGAGTCCGGCCGAGGCGGCTGGCCGTCCCCCTCGGGAGCCCGTTGCGGTGCCGGCGGCCGCCATGTGGACGAAACCTCGCTGTCATATTCGCGACAGGGCTCGTGGGAGGCGAGGTATTCGGTCACAGCCGCCACCTTCGCCCGTGCCTCCTGCTCGCGGTTCTCCGCGAAATGCGTGATGCCGGACCCCGCGAGCAGGGCGACGTCCGACGCCGGCCAGTTCTTGCTCACCGCGATGAGGGTGAGCTCGCCGGCCTGGCGGCCCGCCGCGGTGGCCGCGGCGGCGATCCGCACGCGGACGTCGGCGAGGTTGCGCCACAGCTCCTCGCGCCGCCGCGCCGCGACCGGCCCACCCTGCGCCGGCCCACCCGCGGCCGGTGCCGCCGTCACCGGGCCCACCCGTGCCGTGGCGCCCGTCCGCCGGCCGGCCCCGCCCGCCACGGGCCGGCCTTCGCGCGGCCACACGGCAGGGCGGCCAGGACGGGCCGCGGGGCGTTCTCGGCGAACTTCCCGGCGGGCCTCTCAACGAGCTTCCCGACCCGCTCCCCGGCGCACCGCCCGACGTCCTTCTCGATGTGCCGCTTGACGAACATGGCCGCCACCTGGGTCCGGACGGATACCGGCACCGAGCTATTTGAGGAAGTCGGGGACGTCGAGCTCGTCATCGTCGTCCGCGACCGGCCGGACCGGCCGGCGAGGTGCCACATAGCTCGGCCGGGGCGCCTCCCGGGGCTCCTTGTACGGCGGGTGGCCCTGGTCGGCGCCGGCGTCGGCTCCCTCCCGCCGGGACGGGGCCGGCCCGTCGTGGCTGTAGTCCCGGTTGTCGGCGCCGCCAGCCGCCTGGCCGGTGGCGGCCGCGCGGGGCTGGGCCGGCTGGGGGTGCGAG
>NZ_CEVIVD010000267.1:0-3276 GCF_982290655.1 Protofrankia sp. CiP1_Cm_nod3 | reverse complement strand
CCCACCTCACACGGCCCGGGGGCGGGCGTCACGGCCGGCGTCCACCGCGAGCTGTATTCTCAGGGACAGTCCGGAGAAGATGTGAGGTTGATGTCCGCGTCCCCAGCCAGAATTTCCCTGACGGGAATCAAGCCGACCGGTGAACCGCACCTCGGCAACTACGTCGGTGCCATCAAACCGGCGTTGCGGCTCGCCGAGGAGTACGAGGCGATGTACTTCATCGCGGACTACCACGCGCTGACCACTGTTCGCGACCCGGCATTGCTGCGGCACTACACCCGCTCGGTGGCCGCGACGTGGATCGCCGCCGGCCTCGACCCGGACCAGGTGGTCCTCTATCGGCAGTCGGACATCCCCGAGATCCCCGAGCTGGCCTGGATCCTCAGCTGCCTGACCGGTAAAGGGCTGCTGAACCGGGCACACGCCTACAAGGCGGCGCGGGACCGCAACCGGGAAGCGGGCAAGGCGGATCTCGACGCCGGGATCAACATGGGCCTGTACAATTATCCGGTTCTCATGGCGGTCGACATCCTGATCATGGGCACCGACGCGGTGCCGGTCGGGCGCGACCAGGTACAGCACGTGGAGATCGCCGCCGACATCGCGGGCTCGTTCAACCACGTCTACGGTGACAGCTTCAAACTCAGAATCCCGCAGGCGATCGTGCCCGAGGCCGAGACCGGACGCACGCTCCCCGGCCTGGACGGCCGGAAGATGAGCAAGTCGTACGACAACACGATTCCGCTTTTCTGTACCGAGTCCCAGCTGAAGAAACTCGTCCGTCGTATTCCCACCGATTCCACCCCGGTGGAGGCGCCCAAGGATCCGGACAGCTCCAGCGTCTTCCAGATCCTGGAGCAGTTCGCCTCCCCGGAGACCGTCGCCGACACCCGGCAACGCCTGCTGGCCGGCGGCATGGGCTGGGGCGAGCTGAAAAACCAGCTGTTCGACGTCCTCAACACGCAGCTCGGCCCGCTGCGCGAACGTTACGACGCCCTGATGGCCCCCGGCAGCGAACTGGATGCCATGCTGGCCGCGGGCGCGGAAAAGGCCCGCAAACGAACAGTGCCCACCCTGGAACAGATACGCGGAGCGATCGGCATCGACTGACCCCGTCCCGCCGGTCTCGTCCCGTGTGGATACCACGCGCGGGACGACCGGGCGGGCCGTGTCGGGCCGCCATCACACAGCGACGGCCGCACGTCATCCCATGACCGAATCAGGCGTCGGACGCGAACAACGAGGGACGGGTGAGCACCCGTAACCCGACGACGACGAGCGCGGCGACCAGCACCACGGGCACCGCGATCCTGAGGTTGCGGCTCATACCGAGCCGCGTGCCCCGTCAGCGACCGCCGTGATCACACCGTCACGGCCCGACGGGCCGGAACGCGACGGACGGCCGCGCCGCAGCCCGGCAGCCCGGAACACGCCGAGCCACAGCGGCACGACGGGCCACAGCGGCCCACCGGGCCGAGCCGGGCGGCCCACCGGGCCGACATCCCGTCCGCATATCTCGACACCCACAGCATGATCCATTCCCCCGTGGCGAACACGACGATCACCCTGCTGTCGTCGCGTCGCCGACCGGCGACGCGACGCAACACACGCACGTACTGTAATGCCACGATCGAGCATCTCCCGCTACCGAGTGCCGACATGACCGGCCATCGCCGCCGACGCCAGCCCGGCCGGGTCAGCGCCCCTGCCACTGACGACGAACCACCGTGTCCGACACCCGCTCCCACGGCCGGCTGCCTCAGTGGCCGGCTGCCTCAGTGGCCGTCCGCCGGCGCGTCGGGTGCGAGCAGTTCCTCGAGCAGGAACCTCACCTTCGCCTCGATCGGCCGGCCCGGGTAATAGCGTTCGAGCAGATCGAGGCCTTCGTCGACGCTGGAGAAGCCACACAGGTCGTACAGCCTGATGATGTCGTTCTCGTCACGGCTGACCCGGCTCGCCAGCAGCTTCGTCGCCAGCAGGTACTCGGGAGACGGAGCCGACACGGTGAGGTGATCATTGTCGTAGACGACGACGGGATGCCCCGGATCATGACCCGGTAGAAAACCTTTGACTCCGTCGTTCAGCCAGTCCGGTTCAAGGTCCTCATGACGGGCTGCAACCCGTGCCGCGGCGGCGCGGACCTCGGTGGACGGATGCCAGATCCCGTCAACGTCCCTGGTGGCCGGTCGAGCGTCGTAGGCGACAGTCATGGCGGCACCACCGACGATGAAGACGTCACCGCGGATCCCCAGCCGGCGGAGTTCGTCGTTCAGCTCCGCGAACAGGCCGAGAATGCGCTCTCTGGTCAGCATGTGACAGCTTCTCCATGATCAGGAACCAGCTGACTCATATGTTCGTGAGGGAGTCGCGGTGCAGGTACACACCATGGTTCTGGAATGAAACCGGGCTGCCGGCGTACTCCCAGGCCCGCATCGACGGCATCGACGTCACCCACCAGCCATGGCGCAGATAGCGGCTGTCGTGATGGGCCCATGCGGGAACGGGCAGATCCTCCTGGACCGCCAGCCACTCGGCGAGTGCGGCCAGGAAGGCGTCCCATCGTTGGTCCCCGGTCGCAGGCGGCATCGCGGTGATCATTCGACGACGGATGTCCGGGTCCGCGCCGCGGAACCGATGGGCCAGTTCCGCCGCCTTGCGGACCGGCTCCGTGCGCTCTCCAGCGGGGATGTCACTCACGATCGACCGTGCCAGGCCGACCATGCTGGCCGAATAGTCGGGGTGGACGTCGATGTGCAGGCGCATCCCAGCGGCTTCGATGATACGTCGCAACGTGTCCACGGTCGGCTGCAACTCGCCCCGCTCGATCCGGTGGACGGTACTGGCCGCCACCCCCGCCGCATCGGCGAGGGCCCGCACAGACAGCCCCGCATCGGCTCGAACGCCGCGTACCAGGTCAGCCACCACCATGAACGTAAGCGTATACGCCTACACGCCGACCAGTCCGCTGTCGTCCTGCCGCCGGTCAGCGACGGGACGCGACGCTCCCGCACGTGCTGTAGTGCCACGATCGGGCAATTCCGCCGCCGGGTGTTGACATGACCGGCCATCGTCGCCGACGGCAACCCGGCCGGGTCAGCGCCCCGGCCACGGACGACGAACCAACCCGTCCGACACCGCTCCTGCGGCTGGCATACCTCAAGCGGCCGTCTGCCGGCGTGTCAGGTACAGGCAGTTCCTCGAGAAGGAACCTCGTCGTCCCTCGACTGGTCGGCCCGGGTAATAATATTTCAGCGAACTGAGATTTTCGGGTCTTCA
>NZ_CEVIVD010000266.1:0-3283 GCF_982290655.1 Protofrankia sp. CiP1_Cm_nod3 | reverse complement strand
GCCCACCTGTCCGACAACACCCTGGGCACACGCCTGCTCGACCAGACGAAGGACACCTGGCAGACGATTTCCAAGACCTGGGTCGACACAGGATTCAAGAACACCGTGGTCGAGCACGGAGCCGCCCTCGGCATCGACGTCGAGGTCGTCTCCAGAAAAACCGGGACCCGCGGTTTCCACCTGGTGAAACGGCGGTGGGTCGTCGAGCGAACCCTGGGCTGGCTGATGTTCCACCGTCGCCTCGCCCGCGACTACGAGACCCTTCCCGCCAGCTCCGAAGCAATGATCCACATCGCTATGATCGACAATGCGGCCAAGCGCATCACGGGCGAGACCACACCCACTTACAGGCCGAGCCACGCCCGCGCGCAAAAGCCAAGCAGGGCGTCACCAATCGAATCCGGGGCAATGAGATGAGGATCAGGTGCTGACGGCCGCAGCGTCGGCGCGAGCCAAGGTGGCGTCCAGGACGGCGTACTCGGCTTCTTCCACAGCGGCGATAGCGAAAGAGATCGCGCAGACGGCGTCGTCCTCCGCGTACTCCGCGCGCCGCTCGGCACGCTGGGCGTCGCGCTCGGCCTGCTTCTGTTGGACCTCAGCACGCACCTTGCTCACGTGGTCCTTCCAGCGCTCCTGGATCTCGCGCCACCGACTGGATGTCTCCTGGGTCACGTCCGCGGCCTTCTCACGAAGCTCGCTCGCGTGCTGCTCGGCGTTGGCGCGAGCCTGCTCGACTTTGGCCGCCAGCTCCTCGCGGGTCTCGGCTTCGGCAGCATCCGCAGCACTCTCGGCTGCCTTGGCACGCCTTGAGAGGTAGGCCAGTTGTTCGGACAAACGGGCCATAATTCTCACCCTTCCGCCGTCTTCCTGAATAATCACACGACAATCATGCTAGCGCGGATTCCTGGCTGACGCAGGTCCACCCCAACGACGGCGACCATCGCAACCTACATCCCCATTACAGTGATTTGCAACCATCTGTCGACGTCAACCGGCCCGAAGTACAGCGGAGATCCGCCACCCAACAGCGGGTGAATGCGCGGCACGCCGAACAGCCTCCAGCCGCGCACTCCCGAGTAGACTTCCGGCATCATCTTCGTAGGTTCGTCTGGCGTCGCAGCGCCTCGCGGTTCGCCCGCTCGCGTGCCGCATGGCCGATGATTCCTGGGCGACGAGAGCTGGTACGTACTGTCGGCTCGCCTGGTCGACCTGGCCCGTGATGCCGGAGCCTGACTGTGCTCCCGATCGCCCTTGTCTCGCGCCTGGCGATTCAGGTGTTCGCCGGCATAGCCAGCCCAGCGCTCAAGGTGACTATGGTCCGGTACGGCCGGGTTTTCTCGCGTCCTGGTCACGCCGACTGGGGACACGACTGGGGTGTTCGACGGACTCATTCAGTGCCTCGCGGGTACGACGGTGCTCGATGCAAGGCCCCCTTCCGTAAGGAGCAGACCGTGAGCACTATCACCACCAGCGACGGAACCGAAATCTACTACAAGGACTGGGGCAAGGGCCCGGCAGTCACGTTCTCGCACGGCTGGCCGCTGAGCTCTGACGCGTGGGACGGCCAGATGCTGTTCCTCGCGCAGCACGGCTTCCGCGTGGTCGCGCACGACCGACGCGGCCACGGCCGGTCCAGCCAGGCTTCGTCGGGCAACGACATGAACGGCTACGCCGACGATCTGGCGGCCGTGATCAACGCGCTCGATCTTACCGACGTCACGCTGGTGGGCCACTCCACCGGCGGTGGAGAGGTCGCTCGCTACATCGGACGTCACGGAACGGCGCGGGTTGCCAAAGCAGTCCTGATCGCCGCGGTTCCGCCGATCATGCTGAAAACCGCCGCCAATCCTGAGGGCCTGCCGATCGAGGTTTTCGACGGCCTGCGGGCCGGTCTCGCCAAGGACCGCTCGCAGTTCTACAAGGATCTGGCAGTCCAGTTCTACGGCGCAAACCGGCCCGGTGCCGAGGTCTCGCAGGGCCTGCTCGACCAGTTCTGGACCTGGAGCATGCAGTCGGGCCTCATCAACGCCTACGAGAGTGTCAAGGCATTCTCCGAGACGGACTTCACCGAGGACCTCGAGAAGTTCGACGTCCCGACCTTGGTGCTGCACGGCGAGGACGACCAGATCGTTCCGGTGAGGGACTCGGCGGTGAAGTCGGCCCGGCTCATCAAGGGCGCAAGGGACATCTACTACCCGGGTGCGCCGCACGGCATCACGGCCACGCACCAGAATCAGGTCAACGCCGAACTGCTCGCCTTCATCCAGGGCTAGCCGCGATCGTCGCCCGAAGCATCGGCTTCTCCGACCCGCAAAGACACAAGAAGCGTGCTTCACCATCACGGCTCCGTCACCGGATGGCTTCCGGAGCCTAGAGCGGCAACTGAAGGGATTCACCATGAAGATCGTGGTTATCGGTGGAAGCGGCCTCATCGGGTCGAAGATCGTCAAAAAACTTCGTGACCACGGCCACGAAGCGGTGCCGGCATCACCAGACTCGGGCGTCAACACACTCACCGGCGAGGGCCTGGCCGAGGCGCTCGAGGAAGCCTCTGTGGTCGTCGACGTGTCGAACTCCCCATCCTTCGAGGATGCAGCAGTGTTGACGTTCTTCCAAACATCAACCGGCAATCTCCTCAACGCTGAAGCGGCCGCAGGCGTGGGCCATCACGTCGCGTTGTCGGTCGTTGGAACCGAACGCCTCCTCGAAAGCGGATACTTCCGCGCCAAGATCTCCCAAGAAAAGCTGATCGAGGGATCGTCGATCCCCTACTCGATCGTCCGCGCGACGCAGTTCTTCGAATTCGTCAATCGCCTCGCTGACTTTGCAACCGACGGCAACACAGTGCGACTCGCACCCGCCCTGATCCAACCCATGGCAGCTGACGATGTCGCGACCGCGGTTGGCAGGGTCTGCGTGGGATCGCCGGTGAACGGCATCGTTGAAGTGGCGGGGCCACAAAAGTTTCGTCTCGACGAACTCATCCGACTAGACCTCAGGGAACGCCACGATCCACGCGAAGTGATCACGGATCCACGCGCACGCTACTCCGGCGCAGAACTGAACGAGCGCACCCTCGTTCCCGGCGATGACGCCAGCCTCGCCGAGACCCGATTCGAAAACTGGCTCAGCCGCTCCACGGCCCAGCAGCAATCAACTCCGAGTGGAAAGGAACCTAGGCTAAGTGGTCTCGCCCGTAAGTCCTTCGGAGGTTGATCAGGCTGCCTGTGGGGCGGAGGATTCTTCTTATCGGTCGGGTGCGTGTCGATCGAGTCTGGCCAGT
>NZ_CEVIVD010000265.1:0-3343 GCF_982290655.1 Protofrankia sp. CiP1_Cm_nod3 | reverse complement strand
CGCAGACGGTCGCCGAGACCCTTGTCGACGACAGGCTGGCCAAGAACATGGTCGCGTCCGGCCACCAGGAGTTCGACCGCGGCGATCTGCTCGCGGTCGAGTTCAGCGGCGCCGACGACGAGGCGGTGTGGATATGCGACCGGATCGCAGCCCTGCGGGGAACCCCTTTCCGGGACGACCGGGACGAGGCGCCGCGCGGCCTGAGCTGGTCGGACATGGCCGTCCTGTTCCGCAGCGTCGCCAAGGACGCCGACCCACTCGTCGCCGAACTGAAACGGCGGGACATTCCCTACGTCATCAAAGGTCTCGCCCGGCTGTTCGACGCGCCGGAGATCCAGGCCTGTGTGACGGCGTTCAGCTACATCATCGGTGAATCCGGCGCGGACGATGTGCGCGATTCCTGGAATGCCGCTGATATCGGTCTCGACGCCGCGGATCTGACCGCCGGGCTGAAAGTTCTCGACGAGGCGAAGAACTGGCAGCCGGGCGCCCGCTGGGGTTCCTACACCCTGCAGCGGACCTACCTCGACTTCCTCGAGGCCGTCGGCCTGCGGGAGGACACCGTCCCGTCGGCGGACGGCACGGTGCGCGGCGAGCTGGTGTTCTACAACCTCGGCAAGTTCAGCCAGGCGATCTCGGACTTCGAGCAGATCCACTTCCAGTCCGACCCGGCCAGGAAATACGAGGGCTTCGTGCGGTGGCTGACCCACCATGCCCCCGGCTACTACGCGGAAAGCGACGCCGACGTCGGATACGCCACCCCCGACGCGGTGACCATCGCCACCGTCCACCAGGCCAAGGGGATGCAGTGGCCGGCGGTGTTCGTCCCCGCCCTGCGGAAGAACCGCTTCCCGTCGAAGCGGCAGGGCGGGATAAACGTCTTCCACGTCATACCCGAGAACGCGGTGCCGGACGCGGAACGCTACCGGGGCACCGAAGCCGACGAGGCCCGGCTGTTCTATGTTGCCGTCACCCGGGCGCAGAAATACCTGGCGCTGTCCTTCTCGCCCGGAGGGTCATCCATGTACGCCAGGCGATCGGTGTTCTTCGATCTGGCGACCCGCAACCCGAACGTGCTCACCGCGGCACCCCCGGTGCGGACGGTCGCGCGGCTGGAACCGCGCCCGCGGCACGAGCTGCCGGATGTCACCCTGAGCTTCAGCGAGCTGAAATATCTGTTCGAGTGCCCGTACCAGTTCAAGTTGCGTTTCCTCTATGGATTCAACCCGCCGATCCATGAGGCGCTCGGCTACGGCAAGTCCGTCCACGACGTCATGGCGGAAATCCACAAGCGGGCCATCGACGGTGATCTGGCCTCGGCCGCCGAGGTCGCGGACCTGGTCGACCGGCACCTGAACGTCCCGTTCGCCTATCCGGCGCTGCGGGAGCAGCTCCGCGATGCCGCCCGCAAGGCCGTCAGCCGCTACCTCGCCGAGAACCGGGGAATCCTCGGGCAGACCCTGCACAGCGAGCAGCAGGTACAGGTACGGGTCGCCCCGGGCATCACGGTGGACGGCCGGATCGACCTCATCCGCCGCCTGGACACCAACGAGACCTCGATCGTGGACTTCAAGTCCACCGAGCGGGCCCAGGCCGAGGAGGTCACCCGCGACCAGCTGCACGTCTACGTCCTCGGCTACCAGGAGCTCACCGGCCGGCGGGCCGACCTGGTGGAGGTGCTCAACCTCGACGAGCGTTCCCGGAGCACCCGCGAAGTCGTCGACGAGTCCCTGCTCGGCGACATCCAGAACAAGATCCGGAACGCGGGGGAGGCGCTGCGCGCCAACGACCTGCCACGCCACCGGCACTGGTGCAAGGCATGCGCTACCTGCGACCTCGCCGGCATCTGCCGCGACAAGCCTGCCTGACGGAGGCCGGACAAGAATCAGTAAAATCATCTGTACCTTCTGGTATCCAGATATGTCCAGATATCGCGAGTGACGATTCCGAGAGATGACGGGGGCGGGATGGCACTGTCCAGGGCTGCGGCACGGCTGTACGCGGAGATCGGCCCCACCTGGTCCAACTGCGGTCCGTTGCAGAACCGCCTGAAGATACGGGGTGACACGCAGTTCGCCGCCGTCGTGGAGGAGCTTGTCACGGCCGGGCTGGCGGTCCTGGAGGGACGGCGGATTCGCCGAGCGGACGCCGGCGACGGCAACGCCCGCCTCCAGCCGGAGATGTCCGCCGACGCACACCAGATCTTCGACCGGCTTCCGCCGGACGGCAGCGCCATCGGTGGTCTGCAGCTCCGCGGCCTGGTCAGGCTTACCAACGATCGTTATCGGGCGGCCGTGGAGGAGCTCAAGGCCGCTGGCCTCGTCCGCCCGGGACGGGGCCGTGGCGGCACGCTCGCCCGCGCGGACGACGCGCTCCAGTCACCGGACGCCGAGGTGCCCGCAACCTCGCTGGACGACGCCAGGCTCACGCCCGCGGGCCCCGGGCAGCTGGTTCACCGGGAGTCCGAGCTGTACCAGCCGTTCGTCGACTGGTACCGGAGCGACCTCGACACCAGAACGCTCACGTTCGGCCACGTGCGCGAGACCGCGACCGCGCGTGGCCGGGCCCGGGCCAGCGGTCAGTGGTCCCGGCCCGACGTGGCCGCGGTTGAGGTGTGGAGCTCACCCCTGCTGCCCGACGTCGAACTCACGATCTCGTCCTTCGAGATCAAAAGGGCGTCGGAGGCCAACCGGCTGGAATCGCTCTATGAGGCGGCGGCGCACGGCCGGTGGGCGCACTACCCGAGTCTCGTCGTCGAAACGGCTTCTCCCGAGGCTGAACTGGCACTACGCGAGGACATCTGGCCGGAACTCGACAGGCTGAAGCTGGGTCTGTACACGATGTACAACCTTGGCGACGGGACCTTCCAGATAGAGAAGCACCTCTTTCCGCCGCGGCAGACGCCCGAGCTAGGTTACCTGGATGAGTTGCTGGAGCATTTCTTCTCGGAGGACAAAGCGTTGCGGGAGAAGTACCAGCAGGCGATCGGACGGTAGCCGGCCGCCTAAGAAGATCGGCACGAGTTTGTCGCTGTGTACGCTGACACAGCCAAAAAGCGTACACAGCGACAAACTCGTGCCAATCATGGTCTGCGTGGGTGGTTATCTCGCCTCGTCGAGCGAGGAAAGGGCCGTGGGTGGAGCCGTGACGGGGAAACGTGAAGTGTGCGAGGTCGGCAAGTGCGTCACCGCTCCGTTCGCGTACTTGTCCGGCGGTTCGATGGTGCTGCCGCGGACGGTACGGACAGGCTGGACGGGGTGGAGGCGGATGGATCGGATGCGGCGGGGGCGGCCGGTAGCGGTGTCGCCGGAGGTGTTGTGGCCGGGCGGGATTCGGTCGGGAG
>NZ_CEVIVD010000264.1:0-3345 GCF_982290655.1 Protofrankia sp. CiP1_Cm_nod3 | reverse complement strand
GCCGCCTGCGCCCGCGCCGCCGGCCCCGGCTCCGGTCGCGCCGCCGACGCCCGCCGCGGCCCAGGCTCCCCCGCCGGCCGTCCCGGCCCAGGAGCTCACGCCGTCGGCGCCGGCCGTGGCCTCCCCGGCCAACGGCAGCGGCTCCCTCGGGGCCTACGTCACCCCGCTGGTCCGGCGGCTCGCCGCCGAGCACGACGTGGACCTCTCCGCGGTGACGGGCACCGGTGTCGGCGGCCGCATCCGCAAGCAGGACGTCATCGACGCGGCGCGCACCCCGGACAGCCTGCCGCCGGCCCCGGCAGCGGCGGCCCCGGCCGCTCCCGCCGTCCCGCCGGTGGCGGCGCCCGCGCCGGTCGCCGCGGCACCGGCGGCGCCTGCCGCTCCCGTGGCGGCGCCGGTCTCGCTGCGTGGCCGCACCGAGAAGCTGTCGCGGCTACGTTCGGTGATCGCACAGCGGATGGTCGAGTCCCTCCAGGTCAGCGCGCAGCTCACCACCGTCGTCGAGGCCGACGTCACCCGCATCGCCCGGCTGCGCGGCCGCGCGAAGAAGGCGTTCGAGGCGCGGGAGGGCATCAAGCTGTCGTTCCTGCCGTTCTTCGCGGTCGCGACCTGCGAGGCGCTGCGCGAGCACCCCAACGTCAACGCCAGCGTGGACATCGAGCAGGGCACGATCACCTACTACGACGCCGAGCACCTGGGCATCGCCGTGGACACCGACCGGGGGCTGCTCGTTCCGGTCATCCACCACGCCGGCGACCTCAACCTCACCGGGATGGCACGCAAGATCGACGATCTGGCGGCCCGGACGCGGGAGAACCGGGTCACCCCGGACGAGCTCGGCGGCGGCACCTTCACCCTGACCAACACCGGCAGCCGCGGCGCCTTGTTCGACACGCCGATCATCAACCAGCCGCAGGTCGGGATCCTCGGGACCGGCGCGGTGGTCAAGCGGCCCACGGTCGTCGACGACCCCGAGCTCGGCGAGATCATCGCGGTGCGCTCGACGGTGTACCTCGCGCTCACCTACGACCACCGGATCGTCGACGGTGCCGACGCCGCCCGCTTCCTCACCACCCTGCGCAGGCGCCTGGAGGAAGGCGCGTTCGAGGCCGAACTCGGCCTGTGACCATCCGCTGACCAGATGATCCCGCAACCGCGGGCCGGGCGCCGGCGCGCGACCGGCGCATGCCCGGCCCGCGGTTAACGATCATGACTGACGGCCGTGGCTGACGGGCCCGCTCGCCAGCCAGCCATCCAGGGGTGAGGATCAGCCCGTGGACGTCGTTGTCTCCGGCGCCTCCGGCCTGATCGGGCCGGCGGTCGTCCCAGCCCTGCGGGCCAGCGGGCACACCGTGCGCACCCTGGTCCGGCGGCCCGTGCGGGACGACTCGGAGATCTACTGGGATCCGGCCCGCGGCACGCTCGACCCGGCCGCCCTGGCCGGAGCCGACGCGATCGTCCACCTGGCCGGCGCCGGGGTCGGCGACCGTCGTTGGACCGCCCGCTACAAGCGGCGGATCCGCGACAGCCGGGTGGCCGGGACGGCCCTGCTGGCCACCGCGGTGGCCGCCGCCCACCCGCGGCCACGGGTGCTGCTGTCGGCGAGCGCGACCGGCTGGTACGGCGACACCGGGGACCGTCCGGTCGACGAGTCCGAACCCCGCGGGAACGGTTTCCTCGCCGAGGTGGTGGCCGACTGGGAGACGGCCACCGCCGCCGCCGAGAACGCCGGTGTGCGCGTGTGCCACCTGCGCTCGGGGGTCGTCCTCTCAGCGCGCGGCGGTGCGCTGGCCCGGCAGCTCCCGTTGTTCCGGCGCGGGCTCGGCGGCCGGCTGGGCTCGGGCCGGCAGTGGCTGAGCTGGATCACTCTGGCGGACGAGACAGCGGCGATCATCTTTCTGCTGACCACGGACGGCCTGCGTGGCCCGGTGAACCTGACCAGCCCGGCGCCGGTCACCAACATCGCCTTCACCCAGGCGCTCGGCGCGGCGGTGGGCCGGCGGGCGATCCTGCCGGTGCCGGCCGTGGCGCTGCGGATCGCCCTCGGTGGTTTCGCCGACGGCGGCGTGCTCGTCTCCCAGCGGGTCCTGCCCCACCGGCTCCTCGACGCCGGCTTCACCTTCTCCCACCCCGATATCGACACCGCCCTGCGCGCGACGGCCACCGCCCCCTGACCGCCGCCCCCTGACCGCCACCCCGGCGGCCCCGTACCGCCCATTTCGATCAAGAAGAGTGCCCGCTCCACGGAGCCGGCTTCAGCTGGTGGGGCCGGCTCAGCCTACGGTGTCGCCCCACGATGCGAGGCGCCATCCCTTGTCGGTCTTCACCAGGGTGACGTCGGACGGCCGCCAGTCGCGGCCGGGCTGCCGGGACAGGACCGTTCCGGCGGCGTCGACGTAGCTGTACGGCGGAATCCGATAGGTGACCCGCAGCACCGCCTTCTCGCCGCTGTTCTCCCGGACATCGAGATCGCTGATCTCGTGCCGCATACCGGACGTCCGGCCGCCGTTGGCCACGATCTGCCGCATCAGGGTGAGATCCCGCGCGTGGATGAGGCTGTTCAGCGCGTCCGCGTCGAGCAGGGCGTCCTCGTCAGCCCGCTCGAAGGCGCGGCCGCGGGCGTCGGTCAGGCTCACCAGGACGTCCCGCCACGCCTGCCCGGGGGCGACCTGGGCGGCCGGCCCCGCCAGCCCGTTGGAGCGCGCGGTGACCAGCAGGCCGCCGGCGGGCAGGCAGACGAACACGATGAACGCGGCCACGATCAGCAGGACGCGCCGCCGGTTGCCGAACTGGGCGTGCCCACCGACGGGCCCGGCGGACGTGCCGCCCCGGGCAACAGCCGATCGCCGGCCTGTGCGGGCGCTCCCGGGACGCGAGCCGCCCACCCGCACGCCCCCGGCGGGCACCCCGCTGGCGCGGGACGCCACCGTGCGCGCGGTCACCGCGTTCGAGCCGCCGGCAGCGGAGAGCGTGGTACCCGGAGCCCCGCCACCCGGGACCGTGGCATCCGGGACCGTGGTGCCCGAGATCACGGTGCCGGGGGCCCCGGCGGCCGGGACCACGGCCGTCGGGGCGGCAGCGACACGGGCAGGCGCGCTACGGGCGGCCCCGGCGGTACCGGCCGCGGCCCGGCGGCCCGGCCGCGCCGGCCCGGACGTCCGGCCCGCGCGCGACACGCGGGGGAAGCGGGCCGAGCGCGGCCCGGCCGACGGCGCCAGCCGGATCCGGCCGGTCGGCCCCGGCCCGCCGGCCGCGTCCGGAGCGGGCGGCAGCGCGGGTAACGGAAGCACCGTGGCTCCCTCGCCCGCCGGCCCGGCGCCGCCGGCGCCGTCCGCGGCCGGCACC
>NZ_CEVIVD010000263.1:0-3405 GCF_982290655.1 Protofrankia sp. CiP1_Cm_nod3 | reverse complement strand
AGGGCCCTGTCGGTACCCAAGCCGCGAGGCTGGCAGACGGCTCGCGGCTGCACTGGGCCACCACTGGCCACAACTCCTGGTGATCGGATGAACACAGCTTCCAGTGCACTGCGAGGAGCCAGTATGCTGGACATCGTCCCATGAGCCGGGCGCATAGTACTTCGCCGAGGCGCGGGAGCACGGCGTCGAGATCGTGTTCTGTACAACGTAGCGGGAACGTCCAATGGACCTGATATGACCGAACAGCAGCAAGGCCTACACAGGCTGAATCTGCTCTATGCCGCTGCCGGGTGCCTCGGTGGTTCCCTGGACGTCGATCGCACAGCTCAGGACTTGGCCGATGTCCTCGTCCCCGCTTTGGGTGATATCGCCACGGTCGACCTCGCCGAGGCCGTCCGGGCTGGGGATGAACCCCCAAAAATGCTCGGTGGCGGGCAGTTGCATCTTCGCCGCGTCGCCGCGGTCCGCGACAGCGGCTGCTGGCCTCCCGGATTTATCCTGGCGGGCATACCGATCCCGCCGTTACCGGACGGGTTTGAGATCCGGAATCTTCAGCGCGGCAAGACTATGATGGCCTTCACCCGTGCGGCGGCAGTTCCCGCCGCGGGCGATTTCGCGGATGTGATGATCCCGCCGGACGCGCATTCCGGGATGGGCGCGCCCCTGTACGCCCGCGGCCTCCTGCTCGGGCTCGTCACCGTGTGGCGGACCGGCTCCGCCCCCGTCTTCGATCGGGAGGACCGCAAGCTCCTGCTGGAGATCGCCTCCCGGGCCGCGCTCGGCGTGGACAACGCCCGCCGGTACACCCGCGAGCGCCGCGCGGCCGTCGCCCTGCAGCGGGGCCTCCTCCCCCGGGCCGGCACCGACACCCTGGCGGCCCAGACAGCCGGTGTCTACCTTCCGGCCGGTCGAGGATGCGAGGTGAGCGGCGACTGGTACGACGTCATCCCCCTGTCGTCGCTGCGCGTGGCCTTCGTCGTCGGTGACGTCATCGGCCACGGCCTGTCCGCCACCGCCACCATGGGCCGGCTGCGCACCGCCGTCCAAACCCTGGCCGACCTCGACCTCGACCCTGACGAACTCCTCACTCACCTCGACGACCTCGTGCAGCGGCTCGCCCACGAGGCCGACCCGTCCCGGGGGGATCCGGTGGGCGCGACCTGCGCCTACGCCGTCTACAACCCGATCACCGGCTGCTGCGCGATCGCCAGCGCCGGACATCCACCCCCCGCTGTGGTGACACCGGACGGAACCGTCGACTTCATCGACGTTAGCCCCGGCCCGCCGCTCGGCGTGGGCGGTATGCCGTTCGAGATCACCGAGATCGACCTGAAACCCGGCAGCGTGCTGGCCCTGTACACCGACGGCCTGCTCAACCGGCGCAACCGCGACGTCACCCAGGGGATGGAATGGCTCCATGACCGCATGGCCGCGGCCTGCGACACAGACCGGCCCCTGGAGGACATCGGCCACGCTCTGCTCGGCGACACATCGTCAACCCCGCCCACCGACGACATCGTCGTGCTGCTCGCCCGCACCCGCACCCTGGCGGCCGAGGCCACCGTCGACTGGGAGTTCCCCGCCGACCCGGCCGTAGTCGCCCAGGCCCGAAACCTGACGACCCGGCAGCTCGCCACCTGGAACCTCGACGATCTGGCCTTCACCACCGAACTGGTCGTCAGCGAGTTGGTCACCAACGCCATCCGCTATGCCCACGGCCCGATCAAGGTGCGGCTCATCCGCGGCGATCGCCTCGTGTGCGAGGTTTCGGATGCCAGCAACACCCAGCCGCGCCTGCGCCGCGCCCATACCACGGATGAAGGAGGCCGTGGCCTGTTCCTCGTGGCCCAGCTGACCCGGCGTTGGGGCAGCCGCTACGGCCGCTTGGGTAAGACCATCTGGACCGAACAACCGACACATGAGGTGCGCAGATAGTAAACGGTATAAACGACGATAGATTTCTGCCGCCTCATCCTGAGGAGCCCGTTGGTGCCCAAAGCATGTCTGTGGGCCCTAGCCAGGACTTCTACATCACCCGATGATCAATGGCCATCTGCCGAAGACCGGAGGGACTGGTTGGGTAGGGAGCTGGCACGGTGACGTGTGACCGCTCCGTTTCCAGCTCCCTACCGTCGATCTATGCATGTGGTTCTCCCGTATACAGCTCACCGACATCTTTCACCGCCGGCACTCGGTAATCTCCAGGGGAGATTCGGTCGGGGAGCAAGCACGGTCCCATCGAGGTTGAACAGCCCGAGGGGATCGGGTGAGGCGTAGGCCCCCACCCGCCAACCCCACGCCCGGCTGCGTTTGTGACGGTGCACCACGAAGATCGCAAGCCGGTGCACGGCGTAGGTCTGCATCTTGTCGAACACGAAGGCGGAGTTTCCGTAGCAGAAGTGCCCGGCCCAGCCGCGCAGGAAGGCGTTCACCTGCCGAACGACGGTGGTGACTGTGGGACTCCAAAATCTGGGTTTTGGCCTGTGAGCAGGTCTTTTGGTGTCCATTCACGGGTAAGGCTGTGATTGTGTGGCAAGACGGTCACTGGAGTGGGTAGCCAGGGGTCACCGCAAGTGCGGCGTGGATGGCGTCGATCCCGCGGATACCGTGGTCACGGGCGCTGACCAGATAGGAACGCACGCGGCAGTACCGGCGCAGGGGGCCGAGGTGTGCCAGTAGCCGGCACGGCCTGATGCCGTTTCGGGCCTCTCAGGGCCTGCTCCGCGGCGTTGTTGGTCCAGGGGACAGCGACGTTCTTCGCGAACAGCCAGACCTGTTCGGCCTTGGCGGCCAGCCGGCGGGCCACCGTCGCGGAGCGGGCGTTCACCGGGGCATACCAGACCAGCCCCGGCTCGGCCGAGCGGACCGTGACCACATTCGGGGGAGCCGGACAGCGGATTCCCGTCGGCATCGACGTCCGTGCGGAGCACGGTGACCGGGGTCTCGTCGACGCACAGCACCGGCGCGGCCCGCAACGCCCGCCGTCCTCATCGTCTGATCGAACCCGGCAGCATCCAGCGTTTCGGCGAGCCGGGCGTGGGCACGAACGACGAACCCGGTCGACACCGGCGCCCCCACCAGCGCCTCCAGGAGTATCGCGGTCCGCTCGACCGGAACGGTGCCCTCCGAGGCCAGCAGCACCACCGCGGCGGCGTTCACGTTCGGCCCGTAGAACCACCGACCCGGCCCGGGCGTGCGGCACGGCCGCGGTGGTGACTGCGCGACAGCGCGGGCAGCGCCGCCGCGGCAGCCGCCAGTGCACCGTTTCCAGCCGCACCGGCGGGATGTCCCACACCTGCTCCCGGCCCTCCCCCACCCCCGGCACCGCCGACAGATCCTGATGGCAGGCCGAGCACTCCGCCGGCGGATCGGCCTGCTCGGTCCGGTCCGGCTCCGCGGTCGGTG
>NZ_CEVIVD010000262.1:0-3407 GCF_982290655.1 Protofrankia sp. CiP1_Cm_nod3 | reverse complement strand
GGGGCAGCCGTAGGTGGAAAACGTCGCCCACACAGCGGAAAGCACCTATTGGCTCCAGCCAGACTTTTGTGATCAGTTACGAGCGTGGCCAGTGGCGCCGGCCGTGAGCGGCTACGTCGCGGCGCGGCGGTTCGCCTCGTCGGCGAGTGAGACCGCCAGCAGGCGGGTCAGGGCGGGCGTGTCCTGGGTGTCGAGCATGGCGATGTACGCGGGCCGCTGGGTGACCTGGACGATGGCGGGGAACCCGAACCTGCGGATGGTCTGGTAGGCGATGATCGCGCGGCCGACGCGGCCGTTGCCGTCGGAGAACGGGTGGATGCGTTCGAATGCGATGTGCGCACCGGCGATCGCCTCCAGCAGGGCCTCGTTGTCGAGGTTGACGGTCTGCCACTCGGCCTGGTCGGCCCACTGGAGCGTGAGCTCTCGGACGCGTGAGGGTGGCGCGGGCCGCCAGGACGCCCCGGTGACAATGTTGCTGGAGGTCTTGTACCGGCCGTGGTCGTGAGCCAGATGGTCCATCAGCGCGGCGTGCAGGTCCAGGACAAGGCCGGTGGTCAGCGGTTCGTCGTCGGCGACGGCCCGCAGGATCCGGGCGAGCGCCTGGTAGTGGTTGGCGGCCTCGTACAGCTCGCGCACCGGCGTGCCGGCCACGGGCACACGTTCGTCGACCAGCAGGGTGATGGTGTCGGCCAGGGTGAGGGTGTTGCCCTCGATCGCCGCGGAGTGGTGCGCCAGGCGCACCAGCACGTCCTCGGCGTACTCCGGCGACAGGACCTCGGCGCGGGCGACCTCGGCCAGGAACTCCTGCCGGGTCCAGGTCACGACCGGGTCCGGGCCGCGTTGATCACAGCCATCAGCTCGGGCAGCGACGCGTCCTCGTACCGGCTCACGGCGCGGACCTCGAGTACGCCGGCCCGGACGGTCACCTCGACCGTGTCTCCGGGACCGATGCCCAGAGCGTGCAACTCGGCCGGGCTGATCGTGATGCCCGCCGAGTTCCCGATCGTGACGACCTTCTTGCGCATACGAACAGGGTACATCTCAGTACGAACCCTCTGTGGCGATGGCGGCCGAAGCCCGGCCGGCCCGGCACCTGTCGACTGAGCGTTCCGCTGTCCTCGACGGCCGTAGGTGGAAACCGTCATCGGCACAGCGGAAACCACCTACGCCTCCTCCGGCGGCGGGGCCGTCAGGGGTCACCGTGCCTGGTCCGGGACAGCTGCGTGGCTCCGCCGGCAGGCCCACCTCTGTTCAGTATCGTTTTGTTTTATGTTTCGTATAGTTACGAAACTTTGGATACGAAACTATAGACATCCTGACGCGCGATAAGCTTTACTTCTCGGGCGTCAGCGGGATGGGGAAGAGGAGGGCCGGGGAGTGGGCGGCGACGGTGCGGAAGTTGCGATTCGCCGGGATGACGATGGCACGCTGCTGTCGTCCGACCTGGTCGAGCGGGTGGCCGACTATGCCCGGGCGGCCAGGGCCGACTCGACGTGGCGCGCCTACGACACGGACCTGCGGCACTTCGCCGCCTGGTGCGCCGAACGCTCCCCGCACCTGGTGGCGCTGCCGGCGCTGCCGGCGACCGTGGCCGGCTACCTGACGGCGCTGGCCGACGCCGGCTACAGACCGGCCACCATCCGCCGCCGGCTGGCCGCCATCTCCGTGGCCCACCAGCTCGGCCGCCATCCCAACCCGGCCGCCTCCCCCGAGGTCGCGACCGTCTGGGACGGCATCCGCCGCGTCCACGGCACCGCGGTGACGCGCAAGAACGCGCTGGAGACCGGCCTGCTCACCCGGGTGCTCGCCGAGCTGGACGACTCCCGGCCCGCCGACCTGCGCGACCGGGCGCTGCTGCTGGTCGGTTTCGCCGGCTGCCTGCGCCGCGGCGAGCTCGTCGCGCTGGACGTCGCCGACATCGCCGAGACACCGGACGGGGTCGTGCTGACCATCCGCAGGTCCAAGACCGACCAGGAGCGGGCCGGGGCGCTGGTCGGCCTCACCTTCGGCTCCTACCGGCCGACCTGCCCGGTCCGCTCCTGGATCGCCTGGCGGCAGGCCGCGGGCCTGACCGACGGGCCCGCCTTCCGCTCGGTCAGCCGCCACGGCGGGGTGGGCGCGGGCCGGCTGCACCCGGGCTCGGTCGCCCGCATCGTCCAGCGCCGGGCCGCCGCGGCGGGCCTGTCCCCGGAGGACTTCGGCGGGCATTCCCTGCGGTCCGGGTTCGCCACGGCCGCCGCCCGCGCCGGCGTGCCCGACCGGGCGATCATGCGGCAGGGGCGCTGGCGGTCGTCGGCATCCCTGGACAGCTATGTACGCGCCGGCCGCCTGTTCGACCGCGACAACCCCTCGGGCCGGGTCGGCCTGTAGCGGGCGGCGGCCGCGGCGTCCGGGCCGTTACCGCCGGGGCTGGCCCGCGGGCCCCTCGGGCCGGGCGGGCCCGAGCTCCACCGCCGGCGCGCGGCCGCCGGGCCGTGACCGGTCTGACCGGTCTGGCCGGTCTGGCCGGTCTGTCGTGCCGGTCACTCTGTGCTCGGGATCTGTGTGCGTTCCGGTTGACGGACCGATAATGGATCCTGCTGGCCGGCTCCCGTCCGCAGTCAGTCAGACCCGCACGGTCAGGTGGATCCGGAAGATGGCGGAACGGCCCGTGTGCTCGACATCACCACTCGGCCTGTGCTATCTGACCTGCATGGCAGCCTGCGACGTCCAGGCCCGCCGCCCCGTCCACGCAGGCGATTCCGGAGGTAGCAGCCCATCCCATGGCCGAACACACCCCTCGCCGCAACATCGAGACCTGGGCGCACGAGCTGCCCGCCAGTTTCATCGAGTGCCGCACCATGGGACACCGCTGGGAACCCCACAGCGCGGTCTGGGACAAACAGGCCCGAGCCTACCATGTCATCCACGAATGTGACCGCTGCCACACCCAGCGCAAGGCCTGGTGGAGCCGCAACGGTGAGATCACCGCCGCGGGCTACAGCTACCCCGAGGGCTACCTGACCAAGGACGTCGGCTACATCGGCGCCGACGGCCGCGGCGTGCTGCGCACCGAGTACCTCGCCCGCGTCTTCGCCGCGGCCGCCGCCCGCGGCGCCGGCAACGGCAACGCCCCGCGGGCCTCCTGAGGACACCCGGCACACGTGATATTCACCGGCTCCCGGAACACCTGGACCCCGCGGGCCTCCTGAGGACGACCGGCACCCGAGACAGCCCGGACGGCTGGCAGGCCCCGCTCCAGAACGCGGACGGAACCCACCCGGCCGGGACGGATACCGGCCCCGCCCTGGCCAGGACGAGCGGGCTTTCCGGGGGGACCGGCGGCCGGGGGGCCCGGTTGCCGGCGGGCGGCCGGTCAGTGGATACGCCGGTCAGTTGGCGCAGATGCCGGCCAGGGCGGGCAGGAC
>NZ_CEVIVD010000261.1:0-3409 GCF_982290655.1 Protofrankia sp. CiP1_Cm_nod3 | reverse complement strand
GTCGGGTGGGGTCGAGAACCGGGTGCCTCAGAACAGCCCGGCGGCGCTGCGGTGGGGCGCGGTGTCCTGGCCGGCCAGCTTCGCGACGGCGTCCCGGGTCGCGATCGACCCCGGGCCGATCCCACTGATACTCAGCGTGGCGGCCGCGGCGGCGAACCGGACCGCGTCGCTGACCGTGCTCCCGGCGTCCAGCGCGATGAACAGCGACGCGGCGAAGACATCCCCGGCACCGGTGTCATCGACGAGACGGTCGGCCGCGATGGCGGCGAACTCCTGCGTCCCGTTCGCGAGCAGGACCTCCGCCCCTCGAGGGCCCTTGGTGACCACGACGACCCCACCGGCGCGGCGCACCGCCTCGGCCACACCGGCCAGATAGGCGGCCTCGTAGTCGGCGAACACCACCGCGTCGATGTTCTTCGCGGTCGCGCCGTCGATGTGCAGCATGTGATGACGGACGAGCCGGCTGGCGTCCCAGGAACGGATCAGGCCCTGCGGAGTGAGCCCGACCAGCCCCCGCGCGCTGCGCCGGACAACATCGTCGAGGACGATCTCCCGCGCGACGGGCGCCAGATGCAGCACCCTGCTCTCCGGGAGCCGGTCGAGCCCCGAGACGGCACCCGCGGACGCCTCCAGCCACTGGGTACGCAGGCTGCCGGCACCGCCGGTGTTGTCGTTGCGGAACCGGGTCGTCTCCGGCGCCGGCTGGATGTAGAGGAACGCCTCCGCCTCGAACGGCGTCCACACCGGTGCCAGTTCCACGTCGCGGCCGCGCCCGACACCGACGGCGCACAGCCCCAGCCGCGCCGCCTGCACCACGGCGTAGACCATGCTCCCGCCGATGGCGAAGGACGAGTCGGGCAGGACGTCAAGTGTCGGGTTCCCCACCGCCAGGTAGTCGACAGGCGTACGGCCGGCCAACGCCTCAGCGGTCCTGATCGTCATGGCGGCAACAGTACTCGTGTCCCTCCCGGGCACTCCGGCGGATACGCATGCCAGCATGCCATCCGACCGGCCCCGGCCGGGCAGCGGCCGCCGCTCAGGGGAGCTGCTCAGTCGGACGGCCGCGCGGCGCCCGGCACCGTCGTACCGGCCGCCGCCCCGGGCCCGCCGGCCCCGGGCCCGCCGGCGGCGCCGGACGCGCCAGAGGCGCCGGCCACGGCGGCCCGCAACGACGCGACCGCCAACGTCTTCGTGATCTCCATGTGGCCGACGACGCCGACCGGCTGTGGCCTGGCAGCGCCGATGTCGTCGACCACCAGCGCGAGGCCCGCGCCCGGCCGCCCGGCCAGCCGCGGAAGCAGGTCGGTGAGCAGCTCGTCCGCTGTGGTCAGGCACACCGTGGTCATCGGCACGCTCACCTTGCTGACCCTGGTCAGCCCCCGGTCGTCCAGCGGGACCGCGTCAAGGTCACGCAGGAACACGACCCCGGCGAGCGCGCCGTCGAAGTCCACGACGGTGAACACCGTCCGCCCCGAGGCGGCCACGGCCGGCGCCACCACATCCTCCACGGCGGCGGCGACCGTACGCCAACCGGCCACACTCTCGGGGGCGGGCCCCATCACCTCGCCGACCCGGACCCCGGCCAGCAGCCGGTTCGTGCGCAACCGGGACTGCTCGAGCCGGCCGGCGCCAAGCGCGATCCAGCCCAGCAGCACCACCCACAGCCCCGCCGGGCTGGCCAGGAATGTCACGGCCAGGCCCGACGCGATCAGAGCCCAGCCGACGGCCACCGCGGCCCGGGCCACGGCGGCGTCGGCGCGTTCCCGGCTGCCCGTCCGGCGGTACACCGCGGACGCGAGCAGCCGCCCCCCGCCGGTGCGTGGCGTGGGCAGCAGCTCCGAGGCGGTGAGCAACAGCAGCAGGCCGCCCGCCCACAGCCCGACGCTGCCGGCGAGCGCCGCGGCGCCGCTGGGAGCAAGCCAGCCGAGCACGACGAGCACGCCTCCTCCGAGCCCGCCGACGAACAGGCCGGCGCGGGCGACGCGGGCGGCGGCCACAGGTTCTGTGATCTTCGTCACGGTGGTCAGCCGGCTGCCGAACGCACCGACCCTGATCCCGCTGACCTCGACACCGGCCCGGCGCGCGGCCGCGGCCCGGGCGAAGTCGGCGGCGAGCAGCACACCGAACACCACCCCGGCACCGATAAGCCCGGCGGACAGGTAGGCGGCGGTCGGGCGGCCCGGCACCGCGGCCGGGAGTATGAAGGCGGACAGCAGGAAGGTCAGCAAGGCGATGGCGACGGCGGCCCCGGGGCGTGCCGACACCGGTGTGTGAACCGTTCCCCTCGGCGCGTGGTCAGCGGTCATATCCGTTCGCTCCCCTTTCCGGGCAGGACGTATGCCGTGGGAAAGATCGCATCACCGGATTCGTCTCCTTCCAGGCTTCCCGGCCCCGGGCGCATGCACACGGCCGGACACCACGATTGTTGTTTAAAATCTCGTTACCGCAGCCGCCCCCGCCCGCAGCCGGCCCTGCCGTCCCGCCGGTTTCGTCGTCCCCGCGGCGGTACCGACCAGCACGGGATCCGCATCGGAGCGCGCAGCCCCGAGACGCTCCTCCCGGCGGCGAGCAATGTCTCACCCTGCTATCGAACCATCACCTGCCGCGATATAGGCTCGGTACATGCCTCGCGAATGGGACGCCCGTGGCTACGACTCCCTGCCGCTGCCCCACGAGCAGTGGGGCCTGCGCACCCTCTCCCGCCTGGCGCTGGCCGGCGGCGAGACAGTCCTCGACGCCGGCTGCGGCACCGGCCGTGACACCGCCGCCCTGCTCGACCGGCTGCCCCACGGGCGGGTGATCGCCGTGGACGGCTCCGCCGCCATGCTCGACCGGCTGCGAGCCCGGCTGGACGGCCGCACCGACCGCCTGGAGATCGTCCACGCGGACCTGGCCCGGCCGCTGCACCTGCCCGGCCCGACCGGGCAGGCGGGGCAGGCCGGGCAGGCCACCCTGGTCGACGCGGTCTTCAGCGTGGCCGCCTTCCACTGGATACCCGACCATGGCACGCTGTTCGGCAACCTCGCGGCCGTGCTGGCCCCCGGCGGCCAGCTCGTCTTCGAATGCGGTGGGCACGGGAACATCGCGAACGTCAGCCGCGCCATCGACAGCCTGGTCGACGACGTGCCGGACGTGTGGAACTTCGCCGACGTCGCCGGGACGCGGGCCCGGCTGCGGGCCGCCGGCTTCGTCGACGCCGAGGTGGCGCTGGTGGCGGACCCGGCGGTCTTCCCCGACGACGACCTGCTGCTGCGCTACCTGGAAACGGTCGTCCTCGGCTCTCATCTCGACCGGCTGCCGCTCGACGAACGGGCCGCGTTCACCCGGGCGGTCGCCGAGCGCCTGCCCGAGCCCGTCGTCGACTACGTACGGCTGACCGTCCGCGCCGTGCGAGGCAACCATCCGGACC
>NZ_CEVIVD010000260.1:2096-3784 GCF_982290655.1 Protofrankia sp. CiP1_Cm_nod3 | reverse complement strand
TTAGTCGTCGGTGATTTCGGCGAGGGCGGCGCGGGCGGATTTCTCGTCGACGATCGCGTGTCCGGCGGCGTAGGCGGCGACGAGGGCTTGGACCGCGAGGTTGTTTACCGCTCGGGGGTAGCCCCGGGCGGTCGTGTGGATCAGGGTCATCGCGTCGTTGGAGAACAGGGTGTCGGACCGGCCGGCGAGGCTGATGTGGTGGCGGATGTAGCTGGCGGTCTCCTCGGGGGTCATCGGGGGCATGGTGTAGCGGATCGTGATGCGCTGCTCGAGGGCGGCGAGGACCGCCAGGCGCATGGTGCGGCGCAGGGTGGGCTGGCCGACGAGCAGGGTCGCGAGCGGGGAGTCGGAGTCGATGGCGTGGTTCGTGAGCATGCGGACGGTCTCGAGCTGGTCGTAGCCGAGTAGGTGGGCCTCGTCCAGGACGAGGACGGGTGTGCGGCCGCGTTCGTCGCGGGCGGAGGCGAGTGCTGCGGCTGACTGGGCGATCAGCCGGGAGGACAGGTTCGTGGGTGGGGCGCCGAACGCGGTCACGATGGCCTCGTGAATGCCCCGGACTCCTATCTGCGGGTTGCCAAGATAGATCACGGTGTGGCGGGACGGGTCGAGGTCGGCGAGCGCGGTGCGGACCGCGACGGTCTTGCCGGCGCCGACCTCGCCGGTGACGATCCCGATGCCGCGCTCCGCGATGCACCAGGACAACCGGGCGACGGCCTGGTTGTGGGCGTCGTGGCGGTGCAGCATGCCGGGGGCGAGGTCGCGGCTGAACGGGGTGCGGGTGAAACCGTAGTGCGCACGCAGCTTTTCGAGCATCAGAACGGTTCCTTGAGGGGGAGGGTGAACGCGGCCGGGTCCGGGGTGCTGTCACGGTCACGGCAATGGGTGGTGATCACTGTGGTGGCGAGGTCCTGGACGGTGACGGCGACGTGCAGGACGGTCTCGGCGATCAGGAGGTGGTCGTCGGTGAGGGCGGGGTTGACCAGGTCGCAGGCGGCGTGCGCGATGTCGGAGGCGGCGCGGGAGAGTGCGAAGGCCTCGGCGAGCAGGTCGGGGCCGATGCCGTCGGTGGCGTCGATGGCGCTCATGCGGCGCCCTTGCGCTGCGGGCCGGCTGGGTCGTCGGGGCCGGTCTGGCCCGGGGTGTCGGCGAGCGCCGCATAGTTGATCTTTTGGGTGAGGGTGGTGGTGTGGCGTTCCTGCACGAGGGCGAGATAGTCGATCTGTGTGGGACGGGCCGGTTCGGTCGGGGTTTCCGGGCGGGCCTTGGGATGGCTGTGCCGGGTGATCTCGAACGGGGTCGCGGTGCCGATGTCGGTGTTGCCGAGGCGCAGCGCGATGGTGGTCAGGTCGAACGGGTCGAAGACGCACTCGACGCGCTGGCCGGCAAGCCCGGCGGGGACCTGGTAGCGGTTGGCGTGCAGGGAGATCAGGCCGGTGCGGGACACGGTGCGGTGGGTGGACCAGCGGAACGCCTCGGTGAGCTCGTCAGGGGTGGCGTGGCGGAACGGGCCGCCGGTCTGCCAGCGGTGCAGCGGCGCGGCGCCGGTCTCGGTGTGGACCTGGCGGTGGTACTGCGCTTCGACCCAGGCCTGGAACTTGCCGTTGAGGTCGTCCAGGCTGGTCACGGGGCTGGCGGTCCCGGTGGGGGTGGCCTCGTCGGCGATCTCGACGAGGAACTGGCCCCGCACC
>NZ_CEVIVD010000260.1:1616-2071 GCF_982290655.1 Protofrankia sp. CiP1_Cm_nod3 | reverse complement strand
GGTGCGGGGTGGAGTGCGCCAGCCGGATCCCGAGCTTCGCGCAGGCGCGCAGCAGCCAGGCGTCGGAGAACGCCGAGCCGTTGTCGACGTAGATCTTGGAGGGGATGCCGCGGGCGGCGAGCGCGGGGCGTAGCGCCGCGGCGAGCCGGACGGTGTCCTCCGCGTAGCCGAACCGGTAGCCGACGACCGCGCGGGAGTAGTCGTCGAGGAACGCGAACAGGTAGGTCTTCCGCCCGGCGATCTTGACTGCGTGCAGGGCGTCTCCCGTCCACAGATCATTAGGTGCTGCTGCCTGGAACGGGGAGAACACCTCCCGGCCGGTGGCCGCCGCGGCGAGCTGGCGGGTCCCGATGCCGGTGCGGGTGAAGAAACGCTGCAGCGTGCGCTCGGTCGGGGACCAGCCATGGGTGGCCACCAGGATCCGGCGGACCTGCGCGGCGGTGCGCTCGGGCCGC
>NZ_CEVIVD010000260.1:0-1342 GCF_982290655.1 Protofrankia sp. CiP1_Cm_nod3 | reverse complement strand
GCGGCCCGGCCTGGCGCGGCGAGGGCACCAGAGCGTCGAACCCGCCCGACTTCCAGCTCCTGACCCATCTGTCCAGCGTCCAGCGGGTCACCCGCACCGGCCGGCCGTCCGGGTCGACGTGCTCCCGGGCGGCGAGCGCGCGGACCAGCACCCCGCGCTGCCTGGTCGTCAACGCCTCGTCGGCAAGATCGCGTATGAGCATGTAGCGGAACAGGCCGATCTCCCGGGCCCGTGCACGCCGGGCCGCCTCGTCGTCGTCATCCAGGGACACCGCCACCACCTCCTCGCAGGACCCCGCGACCGAAGTGATCACGGTTGTCCTCAGACTGGCGGCACCGCGGCCCGCCGCCCAGGGGCGCACCCATGTTGATCGACGATCACGAAACGGTCGTGATCATCCAGGTGGGAGACGGAGAGAGCAGCTGGCCGTTTGTGGCCCCGACCGCGATCGCCCACGGCGACACCGTGCCGAGCAGCGGCCACCGCGCCCCAACCGCCACCGTCGCCCCGGCGATCGCCGCGAGCGCATCGGCGAGCGGTGACCCCGCCGGCGCTGGTGCCACCGCGTCGACGCCGACCTCGACGAGCAGGCCCGTGAACACCCGGCGCACGTCACCGGCCCGGCCGGCGAACCGGCGCAGCCAGCCGCGCACCGTCGAGTGCGGCCGGCCGAGCCGGCGCGCGACGCCACGCGCGCCAAGCCCGCCGGCCGCCGCAGCCAACGCCGCCCAGATCACCGCCACCACATCCGCACGGCGCGCCAGCACCACCACCGGCAACAGCACATGCGTGCGTCCACAGCCCGCGCAGCGCGCCCGCCGGGGCTGTAGCCACAGCGTCGCCCAGCCGAGATCCCGCACCGGCCGCCGTATCGACCAGCCCCACCCACCGAGCACCCCGCCGCAATCCCGGCAGGCCAGCTCACCCGCCCGAAGCTGCCGCTCGACCACACCCCGGTCAGCATTTACCGTGAGCACCGCGCCCTCCAGGCGCCTCACGGCCCTTCCCCGGGTTTCCCGCCAAGGACTTTTACGGGGAAGGGCCGTTCCCCTGTCCCGACATCGCTCACAGTGACGCCGTTGACAAACCGGACACCCATCCCACGGTCACAAACCAGACATCACCATCCGCAGCGACCCGCTCGCCGCCACCCTCCGCCGTCGCCGCCCGAGGCCAGACACGCACCCACCCGAGGCATCACAGCGAAAGATCAGAAACGCTGTTCGTCGGCACGCTGTCGTCGCCCATGACCGCCCACCCCAACCCAACGCCAGCCCACCACCATCAGCACCGTCAATGACGCCGCAGCCTCCGTCGTCGGCATCTTGCATGTCGCCTAACA
>NZ_CEVIVD010000259.1:0-3580 GCF_982290655.1 Protofrankia sp. CiP1_Cm_nod3 | reverse complement strand
CCCGTGAGACCGGCGCGCCCTCGCAGTTCGCGACTTGGAGTGACCGTCATGTGGGTGACGTGAGACGCCTGGTGGGCCTGGTGCGTTCACCGGTTTCTTGATCAGAAAAGGCGGGCGGATGCGCCGACACCCTGCCCGTTCACTGATCCCCGCCTCGGAGTTCACCGGCTTCCAGTTCCCACCGGAAGTGACCGTGCTGGCGGCCCCTGATACCTCCGCTACAACCTGTCGTACTGGGACGCCAACGAACTCCTGCGGGAACAGGGCGCCTGCTGTCCCGCTTGCGCTGCCGTGTGGGCAATCTTGGCGGTTTGCCGGGCTACGCGTGCCGCGGCTGGATCGCCGACGCCGAGGATGGCGGCCGTCGCTCAGACGAGCCGGGGACGCTCTCGGCGCCCGTCCTCAGCATGCTCAGGGAACCCGGGGCAGTTCACTTCTGAACGAGGACGAGGGCCCACTCGGGCGCCGGCAACGCGTCCTGACGGCGCGGATACCGCCTGCCGAGCGGGCCGCCTTGAAGTGTCTCTACCCGGCCACCATGGCTCTGGATCCCACCGGCACCGCCCGCACCCGCTGGTCGAACAAGTGGAAAAGCGCATTGAATGCATTCGACGTGACTTTCGACGGACGCCTGACCGCCGGTAGGAAGTAACCCCAACAAGATCACATACACCGTTAAGTCGGCAGACCCGACGGTGGCTGGTCCGCCCGCCGGCACTCGATCCCGATGTCAGATCAACGGCCAGTCGCGACCGCCTGCCCTTTGCTGTTCCAGCCGGCCCGGCGTCATCGAATCCGGCCCGGTGGAAGTGGATGTCCTTGGCGTTCGGCCCAGGCGCCGCGTTCAGTCCAGGCGGCTGTCGGCCAGGTCGAGCCAGCGGTCGACCTCGTCGGCCGCGAAGTGCCGGACGGCCCAGTCCACCATGCGCAGGCTCAGATGCGCCCACGCCGGACGGACGACCCCGTCGGGCAGCGCATCGACGATCTCATCGATGCGCTCGAGGACGCCAGGCTCGGCGAATTGTGGGTGGACGCCGAAGCGCAGCGTCACCAGGTCCAGGCGACGATCGCCCCGCCCGGCGCCGTCCCAGTCAACCACTCCGGTCACCCGGCCGGCGACCGCGAGGACGTTGCCGGGATGGAAGTCGACGTGCACGGCATCCTCACCCGGCAGAGCGTCGGGATAGGCATCCGCCACGGCGAGCACCCACCGCTCCAGGGCGGCGGCCCGCCGACTATGGCGCCGCAGCGGCTCGTGCAGGCAGTAGCCCGGACCGTCGTGGCGCAGGTGAAGCCGGACCGGCGGCACGTCCGCCCGCCCCGACAGGGCGCCCGCCTGCAGGCCGTTGAGGTCCAGCAGCCGGTCCAGAAGCCGATGCGTCAGATAGTCGATCTTCTGGCCGGGTAGGCGTTCCTGGACGAGCGCGACGGCCGGACCGACCTGGACCGCCAGCTCGACGGCGGGAGCCGGGTATCCGGCGGTTCGCAGCGTCTCCACGACGGCGAGGGGACCGGCACGCAGGTCCGCCAGGGTGGTGTTCGGCCGCCAGGTGAGCACCGACCGGTGGCCGCCGGGCCCACGCACGTACGCGGCACCGACCTGGCCTCCCGGACACGGACCCTCCACGAGGAGACGAATGCCGGTGCTGGCGGCGACCGCCTCGACGACGCGTTCGGCGTCGAGCCGTTCGGCACGCGGCCAGTCCGGCGCGGGCGACGTCACGGCCCTGATTCTGCCCGGCCAGACCGGACAGCAGATCACCCGATGTTGTCCACCGCTGTCACCTCCGTTGCGCAGGCGCTTCTGCTCCTTGGTCCTCCACCGGTAGAGCACTCCCTCGACCGCACGGATGGTCGTCTCACCGAGTAGTTCGACGATTTCTTCCTGGCTGTAGCCGTCGATCGTCAGCGCACTTGCAGGGACCGCCGGATCATGACCGGTCGCCGCGCCTGGCAACGATCTTGTTGGCCACCGGCGGCGCGTCGACCGTCGTCGTAGCTGGCCGGACGCGTGCGATACCGAGGCGATTCAGTACCGGTCCAGCGTGTGCGCGTAGGGCACCGGCAGCTTCGCGGTGCCGCCACCCGGAAACCACGCCGAGCATGTTCGCCGGTGACGTTCGGGGATGCTCGCCGTGAATGCCGACACGTCAGCGGCCGAGGAGTATCCGAGGAGCAGGCGGACCAGAAGCCCGCTGTCGGGGATGAGCTCGCCGCCTGCCAGTTCGTCCATCGCGGCGTCGACGGCGGCGGTACCGCGGTCCCGGCGCCGGAGTTCCGGTTCGAGCGTGGCCAGCAGCTCGGATCGGTTCAGGATCGCGGCCATCATCCCGCCGGTCGGCGGGAACTCCTGCTGGTAGGCGCAGCCCAGGCGCCGCGCGAGCCGCCCGACGACGCCGTCCAACGGCTCCCGCACCCGAAACTCGCTGACCCGCAGCTCCCAGGCGGACCTGGCGATGTCGGCGAGCAGGCACAGGGCGATACTCGTGTCGCGGGCCGCCATCTCCTGGACAGTCAGCCCGAAGTAGCTATCGCCGAACGACCGGCCCGCCACGATCGCGTATCCCGCGAGCGTCCCCTCGGCTTCCACGACGAGGATCTCCGAGCCCGGTCGCCATGTCGTCTGGGGTACCAGACGGTTCCAGTACGCGGGGCGTTCGTGCGTCCACGGCCGCTGGGCGTGCGTCGCGTTGTAGAGGTTCACCATGGCCGGTAGATCCCCGGTCGAGCCGGGCCGGACGCGTGCAGCAGCCGGCGCAGCGGCGGCAGCGGCGCGTTCGAGGTCGCGAACGCGCATGTCCAGGTGGCCCTCGGCAACGGACGTGACGAAGCCGAACTTCTCGTACACGCCCTGGATGCCGCTGGAAACCGTGGCGACGTTCACCCGCCGTGACATGCCGTCCAGCGCCTGGCGGAGAAGCCGGCCCATGTGGCCACGCCGGCGGAAGGAGGGTTGGATCTCCACCCCGCCGATACCCTCGGCGTCGACGGCCACGGCGCCGAACCGCCACCGGAAGGAATGCACCTCCAACTCGCCGACGGGCGTGTCCTGGTTTGCCACCAGCCGGCAGTAGCGCACGGACCGGTTACCCGCACCCGACTCGATCGTCTCCGTGTAGCGCAGACCGGGTTCCAGCACGACGTCGACCACCGGGTGCATGTCCCGAATGTCTTCCCCCCGGCTAGATCACACAAGGCGGGTTGGCCAACCATCCCGCCACTTGGCCGCTCCGAGCGGTGGATCGTGGTTGTTGGTCAGCGTCAGGACGCCGGATGTGGCTGAGATGTGGCTGGTGTCGTTCAGGGTCTGCGGCCGTGGAAGGTGTGGCGCAGGTCGTTCACCCAGGCGTCGGGGTTCTCCCAGGGGATGAAGTGGCCGCCGTGGTCGTGGGCGTTGACGTTGACGTGGTTGAACCAGCCGGCCTGCGGGCCGGTCGTGAACGCCTGGACCCGCTCGGCGGCGGTGTGGATGCCGGGCGGGTTCTCGTAGGTGACGAGGGTGAGGCCGACCGGGGCCTGCACGGCCGGGGTGCGGTCGTGGGCGGGGGTCCAGGGGTAGCGGTTGGCGTTGGCGTAGTAA
>NZ_CEVIVD010000258.1:2678-4533 GCF_982290655.1 Protofrankia sp. CiP1_Cm_nod3 | reverse complement strand
TGTTTCGGATAATGCGTTTGCAGGTTGTATGTTGTGGAGGTGACGGAGATGGCGGTGGAGATGACCGGTCAGGCTGGCGGCGCGGCCCGGCATCGGGACCCCGATGCGGAGCTTGCCCGGCGGGCGGCGCGACGCATCGGCGAGTACCTCACGACGCACCCCGGTGCCGATCCGGTCACGATCAGCGGTGAGCTCGCGGGCGACGATGTCCTGGTCGTGCCCCGAGAGGCGACTGTCCTGCTCGCCCAGATTCTCCGCGTCCTGGCACAGGGTGAGAGCGTCAACGTCACGCCTGACTCCGCCGAGCTGACCACTCAGCAGGCGGCCGACTTCCTGAACGTGTCCCGGCCGTATCTGATCAAACTGCTGGAGGCCGGTGAGATCCCGTTCCGTCTGGTCGGTACACACCGGCGGGTGACGTTCCGTGATCTCCACGAGTACAGGAGCCGCGACGACCTGGCGCGGCGGCGCACGGCGGACGACCTGACCGAGCTGACCCAGGAACTGGGGCTGTACTGAGCGATGACCTTCACGGTGGTGTACGACGCCAACGTGCTCTATCCGAACACGTTACGCGATCTTCTGATCCGGATCGCGCAGTCAGGTCTGGTGCAGGCGAAGTGGACCAACGAGATCCTCGACGAGATGGCCACCGCGATAGGCCGGACTCGGCCGGACATATCGCCCGAGAAGCTCACTCGCCTCCGTAGCCTCATGAACGCGGCCATCAGAGACGTCCTGGTGTCCGGTTACGAGCCGCTGATCGAAGGGCTGAAGCTCCCCGATCCCGGAGACCGGCATGTGCTGGCTGCCGCGATCAAGGCCGGTGCTCAGGTCATCGTCACCCGGAACCTGAAAGACTTCCCCGCCGCCGACCTGGAACCGTGGGGTGTCGAAGCCAAGACACCCGATGCCTTCGTGTTGGACCAGGTGGGCATCAGAGGGCAGGCGGTGGCAAGCATCCATCCAACAGATCGCGGACTCCCGAACGAACCCACCGGAGTCCGTCGACGACATTCTGCGCCAGCTAGAACGTAACGGACTCGTGGAATCGACAGCGGCACTCCGCACGCTATAGCCGCCGGGTGGCCCTTGGGAGAATCTCACCCATGGGCCACCCGGCCCCTATAGCGCAGGTCGCGCTCAGTTTCGGCGGGCACCCGGCTCGCCGACGAGATCCGCATGCTCACCGAGCCCTACAGGCTTGAGGCGGGGCAGGGTCGGGTCGAGGTGGCGTTGGCCGGGATGCGGTGTTTCCCGGCTGCCGGCCCGGGTTGGTTCTGACACGGAGCGTGCCATTCCGCTACAACAGGGACATGGCGCAGGGGGAGTCGTTCGTGTTTGTGTCCTACACCAGTGCGGACGAGAAGTGGGCGACGTGGATCGCCTCCGTACTCGAAGGAGCCGGGCTGGCCGCCCGAGTACAGGTGTGGGATTCCCTGCCTGGGCAGAACTTCGTCGAATGGATGAACATCCAGCTTGCCGGTGCCCGTTGGACGGTCGCGCTCTACTCCCAGGCATATTTCGCGTCTGCCTGGTGCACCGCGGAGTGGACCGCGGCGCTGGCCCGTCGCACTCTGTTACCGGTCCGCCTCGAGCCGGTCGAGCCGCCGGCGACGCTGCAGGTCCTGACCTGGGTGGACCTGTTCGACCTCGACGAAAACCAAGCTCGTGAGCGGCTGCTGTACGCGGTCGGTAAACAGGTTCTGCCCCGACTGGCGGCCTTCCCCGGCCGAACCTCCGCTTCGACGGCGACGCCAATATTTCCCGGCGCTACCGGGGCGGTGGGGCATCTGCACAGCGAGGTAGAGCGTTCCGATCCCGCCGTCACCCTCGCCACCGCGCTGAGTCAGCT
>NZ_CEVIVD010000258.1:1355-2136 GCF_982290655.1 Protofrankia sp. CiP1_Cm_nod3 | reverse complement strand
CGACCTGTCTGGTGTCGACCTGCGCGGAGCGGAACTTAACCGCACGAACCTCGCCGGGGCCCGACTCGCCGGTATAGATCTCACTAACGCTTGGTTGGCTGGGGCGGATTTGGCTGGTGCTGATCTGGCTGGGGCGAGGCTCGTGAAAGTGTGGCTGAAAAGAGCGGACCTTACTGGCGCAAACCTCGCTGGGGCCCGACTCGACAGGGCAACTCTCGCTCACGCCCGGCTGGCTGACGCGGACCTCACGAACGCTTCGCTGGCTGGTGCGAACCTCATCAAGGCGGTGGGGCTGATCCAGAAGCAACTCGAGTCGGCGGAAGGGGACGCAGCCACACGGTTACCTGCGGGGTTGGTCCGGCCGGTGTCCTGGCTGGCGTAACGTCCGTCCGACAAGTTTCGCCTGTTTGGCGTGTCGACGAGGTCGGTTTTGTCTGGTTTCAGGGCTCAGGGCTCAGGGCTCAGGGCTCAGGGCTCAGGGCTCAGGGCTCAGGGGGTCAGGTTCCACAGGGCGTCGAGGGGGAGGGCACGGAGGCGGTCGCCGGAGGGCAGGGTCTGCTGGCCGGTGTAGAGCACGTAGCCGGCTACGAAGCGTGATCCGAGCAGGTTGGCGAGGTCCTCGGTACGGACGGTGGCGCCGGCCTTGACCTCGATCCCGACGACACGGCCGTCGGGGGTCGCCCGCAGCGCGTCCACCTCGCCCGCCTCGACTTCACCCGCGCCACCTGAATAAACCAGCAGGGTCGGCAGCCGGTCACAGCCTGGGCCCAGTGTCATCCGT
>NZ_CEVIVD010000258.1:0-1018 GCF_982290655.1 Protofrankia sp. CiP1_Cm_nod3 | reverse complement strand
GAGTGCCTCGAGGCGTCGGAGCCAGGCGTCGGCGTGGGGGCATTGTCTGCGCAGGGCGGTGAGGCCGAGGTCGGTAATCGCCAGCGGTCCCTCGAACACCTTGTTGAACGCCGGGTAGAGGGCCAGGAGCCGTTTGGAGGGGGCGGTCTCCCGACCGTCGTTCACCTGCTCGGGCCCGCCGTGGCTGTCGACGATCTTTCTGATCCGCTCGGTGAGGCGGTGGTTTCCGACGAGATCGCCGAGCGGGCCGGCGGCGGCGAATACCCAGGTCTCCAGTTCGTGCAGGACGAGATGGGCCACGAGCCGCGGGTCGCCGATCACCTGTTCGATCGCCCGCTCGACGGCCGTCACCCGGCTGAACGGATCAGCGCCGAGGGGACGTCCCGACATGCCCGGGGTGTCCTCGGGCAGCCCGTAGTAGTCAATCATCGTGGTGACGATGTCGATCGTCGGGTCCCGCAGGATCCGACGGATCTCCGTCTCGATACGGGCCCAGTTACTGACGCCGCCTCGGCGTGCCGGGCTACCGACGGCCGTCTTCGTGACCAGGACGGACTTGCGGACGTGGAATCCTGCCTGTTCGAGATGTGGCTGCAGGACGGAGTCGATGACCGCGAACTCGCTCTGCCCCTCGGCGAGAAGGTAGAGCGAGCGCACGAAGTCAGCCCTCTTCCCGGGCGGGCAGGCCACCGAGGATGTTCTTCTGCCACAGCTCGCCCAGCGAATAGTCGTCCAGCCAGGCCGCGAGATCGGCCGGGTCGGGGCGGCGGAAGGCGGAGGCGCCGTCCACGCGGTCGACGATGACGATGTCGCCGAGGTCGACGTGGTCGACGAGGGGGACGGACTGGGTGGCCACGACGATCTGGCTGGTCTGGCTGGCGGAGCGCAGCATGCCGGCGAGCTGGACCAGGGCGAACGGGTGCAGGCCGAGTTCCGGCTCGTCCAGGATGATCAGTGGTTGTGGGTCGGGACGCAGCAGCAGTGTGGTCAGGCAGATGAAGCGCAGGGTGCCGTCGGA
>NZ_CEVIVD010000257.1:0-3687 GCF_982290655.1 Protofrankia sp. CiP1_Cm_nod3 | reverse complement strand
GCACCCAGTCGTCGTGGTCGAGGCGGGCGCGTTCGGCGCCGGTGGTCGCGTTGAAGACCCGGGCGGAGTGGTCGTCGCTGGCGGTGGCGACCCATTGGCCGTCGGGGGAGAAGGCGACCGCGTTCACCCCGCCGTCGTGGTCGAGGCGGGCAGCAAGCCGCGGTGCGATCTTCATCGTATGGCGTGCTGCGAGGTCACCCTCAAGTGTCGGTGCGCGCGTGAGCGATTCAGCGGCGAGCAGGGCGGAAACCGCGCGCGGGACGGTCCGGGTGGAAAGAACGAGTTCCGCCTGGGCAGCCAACCGGAGGGCTTCCGCCCGGTTGACCAGCGCCTGGAGGTCGGCGATCCGTTGCGCATGATCTCTTGCGCTCCGTTCCACCAGGCCTCCGATGTGGGACGGAACCTCGGACGGACGACGCAGCAGCCAGCTCTCCGCTTCGGCGATCCGGTTTTCCGGAATCGGATCACCCCGCTGATACAGCTCCTCCATCCTGGTACGCCAGCGGACGAAGTCGGCATTCTCCGCCACCAGATGAGCGAGCCTCTCCCATCCGCCGATGAGAGCCTCATGCGTCAGTTCGGCTGTCGGAACGCCGTCATCATCTGTGCCAAGGGACACGAGGCGTCCCTTGGACAGCCGATCGAGAGCAGCCCAGTCCGCCCCGGTGTCGCCGCGACGGGCGATGCGCCGCGTCGCCGGTGCTTGATCGAATTCCGTGCGTACGAGGCTGAGCAGTGTTCGATGAAGAACTTCTTCGGGCACCCCGTCACCAAGAAGACTTGCGGCAATCCGTTCGGCATGTGCGCCAAGCGCACCTGTGACCCCGCCGATCCTGCTGTATTCCTCGTGTCGCAGCCTGCCGGCATATTGCAGATCCCACAGTTGGGACACGGTGAATTCGACCAGGGGCAACGTGCCCTGCTCGCTTCCCGCATCCTGCAGGATTCTTTCCACCAGGCCGTCCGCATACTTCACGCCGCGGCTTTCGGCGGGCTGGATGATCGCTTGTCGTAGTTGCGTGGATGTCATCACCTGGAGGGGAAACATCCGATCGTTCAGGCTTGCCTCCACTGAAGGGTGTGAGAGAAGATCGTTTACGAAGTCCGCTCGCAGCGAAATCAGGATACGTGCTGGTATCGCCGCTCGCGGAGGTTCCCGAAGAACGAGTTCCACCAGGCCCCGGGCCTGCTCCCCGTCATCCGTCAGGCATTCTTCGAACTGGTCGGCGATGAGCAGAACCTGTGTATTGCGTATCGCCGCAAGTGCTTCGAGTGACTCCCACGGGTCGCCCGCGCCCAGACGCGCGCCGCGGGTTCGTATCCGGTCAAGACGCAGCTCGTCTGACGGGTTGTTGCTTTCGGCGCGCAGGAGTGCGGCGGCCAGGGCGTCGAGCGGGCGAGCGCCGGGTCGGAAGGGCACCACCGTCCATGATTTCTGGCTGCGCAGTAGTGGAATCAACCCCGCCTGTACCAGCGAGGTCTTTCCGACTCCGGATGGCCCTGTCAGGCAGACCAGAGTATTCGCGCGAACCCGTGCGGCGAGCTTCTCCGCCTCCTCACCTCGGCCGACAAACAGATGTGCGTCCTGCTCCCGAAAAGCGCTGAGCCCCCGATAGGGGGACGCCGGGATGACTCGGCATACATCAGGCCATGCCTCGGTCAGGCGTCGGACCGGAATGGCATAAGCGTCTTCGGACCTGTCGTCTCTCGAGGCTGCGGAGAACAGGCCGAGGACCACGCCGTCACCATCGAAGACAGGGGAGCCGCTGTAGCCTGGTTGAGCGCGAAGTGCCGCTTCGCTGGACTTGTCGAGTTGTAACATCCCGCCGCCGACGGTACCGATCAGCGTGGCTGAAGTCCATCCTCCATTAGGTCGTGGCGGGTCCGTCGGGAAGCCGAACATTGTCACACCGAGCGGCGGAACACGGCTTTCCAGGAGTGCTGGACGAGCGGCGGTGGGCGCTGCTCCGCTCAGTCTCAGCCCGGCGATATCTCCCCCGAAGGAGCCTTGCGGAGGAGGCGGAACCCACGCTTCCACTGTTGCCTCTCGCAGTGAAACGCCGTCCAGTTGGGGAAAGTCGAGAAATAAAATATCGTCAGGCTTCTTCTGTTCCCGCTGTGACCTGCCGAGAGCGGTATTTACCACGTGGGCGCAGGTCATGATTTCATGTTCGCCTACGAGCACACCGACCCCCGCCGCTTTTTTCGTCATTCCTTGGCGGATCCGGACGACGCACCCACTCCGCGGATCAACCGACTCGGTCATGCAGTGCTTTCACCGCCACGCCACGTCATTGAGACGGTGAAGTTGACCTCAGCCGTACCCTTCGCGATGATCAGCCCTGTTTCGCCGCCGACGTTCACCCCGAACTCGACGGTGAACTCGTCCGGTGCGATGTCGCGGAGACCCTGCCAGATGGACCGTACTGCTGGAGCCAGATCCGCAAGCGAGGATTCCAGCGCACGCCGCGCACGGGCCGCCACCGTACCCGGATCGTCAGAGGCCAGTTGAAGTTCGCCCGGGACCTCCCGCCGGTCCACCTCGACCAGCACCATGCCGCCGCTTTCCAGCGGCACCTCCATCAACATCCAGATCCCCCGCTCATCCGTCCGATCACCAGGCCGGTCGGCCGACCATGACGGCCGTTGCCCGTGCCACGCGGTCATCATCTCTCAGAGCATCACCGTAGATGTCAGCACATGGACGCAAACAGAAGCGTCGACGGTGTCAATCATCGGCTGTGAGCATGTTCCGCGGTCAGCCTCACCGGCCAGCCGAGTCCGTTCCAGGACGGCCGCGTGCACGACCAACGGAGACGAGCAGCAGGCACGCCGTCGGGCAGGCCGAGCGCGACCCCGAGCGCCGCCACATGCCCGGCGACCAGCTCCGGGTCCTGCGCCGGCACCTACCACACCACATCGAACCCGCCGGCATGCCGGCGGGCGTACTCCACCGCCAGCGCGGTCTTGCCCACTCCACCAAGCCCGTGCAGCGCGCACACCGCGACCGCACCCGAGGCGGCCAGCTGCCGGTCGACCGCGGCCAGCAGATGGCCCCGGCCGACGAAGTGCGCCAGCCGGGGCGGCACGTTCCACACCCCGGGAAGCTCCGGGGGGAACGCCGGCCTCGCCGGAGCCGACGGGCCGCCGCCGGGAAAGCCCGGTTCCACCGGGGGTTTGGCCCGCTGCGCACCGGCGGCGGCCCGCAGCCGCCCGGCCGCGGTGGTCTGGTCGACCCCGAACAGGTCCACCGTCACGAGCTGGCCCAGCAGCCCCGGGCGGGGCAGTCCGCCACCCGGAACACCAGCAGCTTCCGGGCCCGACCCAGCGGATCAGACCGCCAGGCCGCCTGCCATTCCGCCGTCGCGTACGCCGATTCCAGGTAGGCCGTCGAGAGCACCGCCACCGTCCGCGCGGACGCCTGCGTCGCCTGGTGCATCGCTTCCACGAAACCAGCACCGGCCGTCACCTCTGGGGCGCCCGCTGGCACGGACATCCATGGACGTCCACAGACGATTACAAGCAAACTGCGAAGCGTCACATGGTCCCGGACCCGTCCGTAGCAACGGTGACCCCTGAAGCGGGCCGGCGAGGCGTTAGAGAGCGCCCGTGGGGAATACATGGGGACGAAAGGCACGGTAGTGGTCCGATGCGGGAGACTGCGCAGGTGAACGGCATGATCCCCGC
>NZ_CEVIVD010000256.1:0-3721 GCF_982290655.1 Protofrankia sp. CiP1_Cm_nod3 | reverse complement strand
GGCGGTGACGGTCACGGCGAGCAGCAGGCCGAGGGTGTCGGTGACCACGCCCCGCTCCCGACGATCTTCTTGGCGGCGTCGGTGCCCTGGCTGGCACGGGGGACGTCGGTGGAGGTCGTGACGGTCTGGGTGTCGAGGATGCAGGCGGTCGGCTCGGGATCGCGGCCGTCGGCGGCGCGGGCCAGGCCGGTCAGCTCATAGCCGAGCCGGACAAGAATGCCCTCGTCGCGCCAGGCGGCGTAGGAGAAGTAGACGGTGGTGTGCGGCGGGAAGTCGTGGGGCAGGTATCTCCAGGAGACGCCGGTCCGGTGTCACGGCCGGCGCGCGGCGCGCCGAGCAGCAGTTCACCCATCCGGCGTTCCCACGCCCTGCGCTGGAGACCTTCGAGGACGCCGTCTCGTGTCAGTCCTCGCGGGACAAACGGCGCAAGCGTTCCTCGGAGGCCCTCCTGCCCAGTGAAGGTAGAGCCATCAGCGGCACCATCGCCGGTGACAGGCTGCTCGACCTGCTCGAGTTCGGCTGGCGACGAGAGCTCCGGGCGGGTGCTGTCGCCGGGCGGCTTGAGGCAGAGCCTGGGCTCGCGCAGGCGGTGGCTACGGCGCTGGGAGCGCAGTCCCGGGCTCTGAGGGCCGGCGGGGTGGCGCAGAGGTGGCCCGCCTGCGTGGTCGTCGGGATCGCCCGCGCCGCGTCCGGGTCCGACACGACGGCGTTCTGGCCTGCCTGGCACCGGGCCGCGGGGCTGCGGTCAAGTGCGCGGTCCGCCCGTGAGTGGGGTGACGCGTTCCTCGCGGCGCTCGGGGTGCTGGGACTGCCTGGCGCGCCCGCTGTCGAGGTGGCCGTGCTCGCCCATGTGACCGCGCCGGAGGACCACGCCGGTTCCGCGGGCGACCTCTCCGACGGGGCGGGCCAGGCGCGCCTTGACCCGTTCGGCGGCGGGGTCCTCCTGACGGACGGCGTCTCGGGACAGGCCCGCGCGGGGCTGCCGGAGGAGATCACCGCCGAGGGCGCCACGTTGCTGGCCTTCGACGAGAACGGGGCACTCGTGGACGGGGCGCTGCCCGCCGACGCCGTCTGGGTGCTCTGCTCGGCGGGCGCCGAACTGCGCTCCGACGCGCCGGTCCGGATCCTCGTGACGAGCACGCTCCCGCTGGCCTGGCGTGGCTGGCGCCTCATCCAGGTGGACCTGCGGGGGGCTCGTTGGATCGCCCTCGGTGCCGGTGCCGGTGCCGGTGCCGGTGCCAGCCGTCGCCTCGTGCGCGGCCGGACCAGGCCGGTGCTGCGCACGGGTCCGCCGATCCCCGGCGTCACGACCGTCGCTGGCAGGCCTGTCCTCGCCTCGCCCCCCGAGGTCCTGCTCCCGCCCGGTCAGGCCACCTTCCGGGTCGAGGCGCGGCGGACGGACTCCGGGGCCACCCTCGCGAGTGTCACGACGACCGGTGACACGTGGCGACCGGACGTCCTGTGGCGCGGTATGCGGCGGCCACTGCTCGGCGAGCTCGTGATCTCTGTGATCCCCGGGCTGCGCCGCACCGTGGTGCTCGCGGAGGGCCTGGGCGTCACCTCATACCCGGCCCCTCGGCTCACCAGCGCCCGGGGGCTTCAGCCCGCAGAGGCGGTGATCTCGGCCCCACCGGGCATGACGGTCTCCCCGGCCGCGGCCGCCTACCAGGAGGAGACGGTGACGCGGGAGGTCACCTGCGTCGCCGGCGCGGTGGTCCAGCGCCTGGCCGTGACCCCGCCGCACCTGCGGCTGCGGATCGATCCCGAGCCGGGCAGCGGCGCCGAGGCGACCGGGTGGCACCACGTGGGCCCGCTGCGCCTCACCCACGACGACCTGTGGCGCGGGGGCCTGCTGCGCATCGACCTGCCGGGCGCCGCCACGCCACCGGCGATCACGCTCATGGCGGGCGGAGAACCCGTCCAGGTCCTGGGGGCGCTGCGCGACGGCCGCTACCCGCTGCGCCGCATCCTGGACACGGCGGCCGTCCACGGCGACACCGAGCTCACCATCACCGTCGGCGGGGGAACCGTCGTGACATTCGCCACCGTGACCGGCGCCGGCCCGGCCGATGATCCGTGGACGGTCACACAGGCCTGACATCGCCGCCCCCTCGCGCGGGCCACCCACGAGGGCCCCGAACAGCGGAAAACCCCGACGGGAGATCCTTCAGTGATGGACGTGATTGCCACCGCCGAGCACCTCAGCCTGACGTACCGCCGCTACCTGCGGTCGCTGCTGCCGGTGCGCGACCCGAAGCTCGCGCGGGCGCTGCGGGACGCGATCGACGCCAGTCCGCTGCTGACCAAGGGGCCGGTGCTCGAGGCGACACCGCCGTACGCGGCGGGCGCCAGCCTGCGGCGGCTGATCGTCGACGGTGTCCTGCCCAGCGGGTTCGCCCGGCTCGGCGGGCCCGCGCTGCCGCTGGACCGGCCGCTGTACGCGCACCAGGAAATGGCGATCCGCAAAGCCGCCGCGGGCCGCAACCTCGTCGTCGCGACCGGGACCGGGTCGGGCAAGACGGAGAGCTTCCTGCTGCCGGTCCTCTCCGAGCTCGTCCGACAGCGGGACGCCGGGACGCTGGGTCCAGGGGTCCGGGCGCTGCTGCTGTACCCGATGAACGCCCTGGCCAACGACCAGGTGCGCCGACTGCGGCAGGTGCTCGCGGGCACACCCGAGATCACGTTCGGCCGGTACACCGGGGAGACACCAGAGCGGCCCGCCGAGGGCGCCTCCCTGTTCGAGGCCCTGAACCCGGGCGAGGCCAGGCTCCCGAACGAGCTGCTCTCCCGAACCGAGATGCGCGACAGCCCGCCGCACCTGTTGCTGACCAACTACGCGATGTTGGAGTACCTGCTTCTGCGCCCCGCGGACATGGACCTGTTCGAGGGGCCGCACGGCGGGCACTGGCGCTTCGTCGTGCTGGACGAGGCGCACGTCTACGACGGGGCGAAAGCAGAGGAAGTCGGCATGCTGTTGCGCCGGCTCAAGCAGAAGGTCTTCTTCCAGGGAGAGGACTCCGCCCGCTCGCTGCAGGCCATCGCGACGTCCGCCACCGTCGGCGACAGCCCTGCGGCCGTCATGGAGTTCGCCGCGAAGCTGTTCGACGCCCCGTTCGAGTGGAGTCCCGGCAACCCGAACGGCAGCGAGCTGATCGCAGACGAGACCGGCACCCTTACCGCTCTCCTCGGCTCCCCGGGCACGCGGCGCGCGGCCACCTCGCCGCACCTCGTCCTGGCACCCCAGGTGTGACCGCCCGTAGATGAGCGCCACGCCGGCCCGTCGGATCGGCACATCTGTGACTCTACGTGTTATTTTTCTGCGCACCCCACGTGGCATTGGCTCGAGTCCGGCCTCGCGAACAACTTGGCCCCCGCGTCGTGTTCGGACCCAAGGCGCGCGGGCGTCGGTCAGCCGTTGAGGAGAGTGATGCAGCGCCCGGCCGGGCTGGTCACGGTGGTGATCGCGGTGCGTTCGTCGATGGGAGGCGCGTTCGTGCGCTGGTCGAAGATCGCAAGAGTGCCGATCGGCAACTGGAGTCGGTTGAGGTAGCGGTCCAGCTGTATGAGCCCGGTCTTGAGCGGGTTGGATCCGCCGGTGCGCCAGGCCTTGATCTCAAAACCCTCGCGCTGGACCTGCCGCGGTCCCCCGCGGGGTGCGTAGGGCCAGCGGAGATGAAGGTCGATGCGGCCGGATCCGAGCGCGTATTCGCGTTCGACCTGG
>NZ_CEVIVD010000255.1:0-3723 GCF_982290655.1 Protofrankia sp. CiP1_Cm_nod3 | reverse complement strand
GCCAGGCCCCCGTGCCAGACCCCCATGTCAGCCCCGTGTCAGCTCCCCTGCCAATGCCCGTGTCGACGCATCATTGCAGCGCATCGACGATTGTCCTGGTGTTGTGCTCCTCCATCCGCAGGTAGGTCGCACCGTCCGAGCCCTGCGGGCCGAGGGTGTCGCCGTACAGGGAGCCCTCACCCGCCACCACCTTGACGCCGGCCTCCCGGCCGATCGTCTCAGCCGTGTTCGGCGGCAACGACGACTCGGAGAAAACCGCCCTGGCCCCGGTAGTTCTGATCTTCTCCACAAGATTGTTGATGTCGCGGCCGGACAGCTCCGCCGACGTGTCGAAACTCGGGATGATCGACCCGACGAAGGTCAGCTGGTACCGGTCGATGTAATAGCCGAACGCGTCATGATTGGTCACCAGCTTGCGGCTGGCGGGAGGCAGTGCGTCGATCTGCCGCCTGATGTCGGCGTCGAGCGCGTCGAGCCTGCCGTCGTAGGCGGTACGGTTGGCCTGGTAGGCGGCGGCCCCAGCCGGGTCCGCGGCGGCGAACGCCCGCTCGATGTTGGCAGTCATGATCTTGACGTTGAGCGGGTTGTGCCAGATGTGCGGATCCCCGTCCTTCTCCTCCTCATCGCTGCCCGGGCGGATCCTCACACCCTGGCTGGCGTCGACCCGGGTGCCCTCGAAGCCCGCGGAGGAGATCGTCTCGTCGAGCCACTTCTCCAGGCCGACACCGTTGGCCACCAGCACGTCGGCCTCGCCGACCGCCTTGACGTCGGCCGGTGAGGGCTCGTAGTCGTGCGGGTCGACGTTGGGCCGCAGAATCTGGGTCACCTGGACCCGGTCACCGCCCACCGCCCGTACGAAGTCGGCGACCTGGGTGGTCGTCGCCACCACCCGCAGCTTGCCCGGCGGCGCCGCCGACGCGGGCCCGTCGTCATCGCCGGAGCCACAGCCGGCGACGAACAGGGCGAGCAGCGCGAGCAGCGCGAGACCGACAACGCGGTGGACGTTGACGACGCCTGCGGACGAACGAATCCGGGACATACGTGGGACGGCTCCATCCTGGGGACGACGACCACGTAATGGAAACGGTTTCCGGTTCGGGTGTCAAATCGAACCGTCACCCCTCTCCCGGGCATCACCCCTCTCCCGGGCACCAGCCGCCTTCCCGAGCATCAGGCCGGCATTTCCTGACGCACAACAAACGTATGATCACTAAAAGCAGCCACGCGAAGTTCCTCCGGAGCGAGCGCCGTCCCCGCGACACATGGCCCCAGGGCACGTGATCCCAGGGCACGTGATCCCAGGGCACGTGACATCCGCGGCGCATGGCCCGACGACGCGCGGCCGGCAGCAGGCCGTCCGGCCGTTGGCGCAGCCCCTGCCAGGCCCACCCCGGAATCACACCTGAACAGCCGTGAATCCGTGCGCCGGCCGCACCGCGGCCGAACGGGCCGGGCCGGTGGCCCCGGAAAACAGTTCACCGGGCCCGGCCAATTTCCGGATTTCACTTCCCGCCGGGCAGATGTTTCCGGACGCGTTCGTGACGGCGCGTCCGGAAAACATCCGAAAGGCCTCTCCCGGCCGGTTAGGGGACGATGTCGAAGCCGTACGCCCGGCCCGCGGCCGTCATCGGCCGGTGTTGTGGATGATGTGCCGTGGCTCCACCCGGACCGTGATCCGCTGTTCGTCCGGCCGGCGGAAAGGATAGCTGTCGACGCCGAGATACTTCTTCGCGAGCCGGTCGATGACGGCGTCGGCGCCGTCGGCCTCGAGACGGGCCGTCCCCGAGACGCTGACCAGGTGGTAGGCGTCGTCCGGGTCGAGCACACCGATCGAGATCCGTGGATCCTTACGCAGGTGCCGTTCCTTGGCCCGGCCGACCGCCGTGTTGAAAATGATCTCGTCGCCGTCCGCGTCGACCCAGACGACCGTGCTGTGCGGCGCCCCGTCCGGACGCAGGGTGGTCACCCAGGCATGCACCGGCCGGCTCAGCAGATTCCGGGCGTCCTCGTTGAGTGTGGCCATCAAGTTCCTCTCCGCTCGACATCGAGGTCAGGCTCAGGATAATCCCAGGCGTGCCGAGAAAGTTTCCGGCCGGAACCGGGGCACGCCCGGGACCCGGCGCCTGCCGGGCAAGCCGGCCGGAAAGCAGAGCGGAATGCCCAGAAATGCTTCCGGTGACCGGGGAAATGGCCGGGTGACCGGAAAACGGCGGCCGGACGGATACCACCCGGAGCGGACAAGCGGGACCGTGGCCGGAACAGGCCCGGTCGTACCCTGTCGTGCGGCCGCGCGAAGACTGTCCGGCCACCTGGCGGCTCGGCCGCCTGAAGAACGCGTCCCGAAGCACGCTTCCGCGCCCGGCTTCTCCGGGAAGACAGCTCCCGCGGACGTCACGCGGTGGACGACGGCCCGCCGACCAGCACGCCGAAGCCGGCGTCGACGCGGATCAGCGCTCCCGTGACGCCGCGCATACCCGCGTCAACGGTCTGCGCGATCACCACGGCGATGTCCTCGGGCTCGAGCACGCGTCCCAGGACCGAGTGGGCTGCGAGATGCTTCTCGCGCTCGGGCGTGAAGATCGCCGCGGTCGCCTCGGTGCGAACCGCGCCCGGGGCGACCGTGTTGACCGTGACCCCGTGTGCCGCCGCTTCCGCGGCGACATGGCGGCTGAAGGTGTTCAGCGCCGACTTCGCCGTCGAGTGGGAGAGCCTGCCGGACCCGACATAGTCGGCGGCGCTGCTGGAGACGTACACGATCCGGCCGCCACGGTGGCGCATCGCGGCCAGTACACGCTGGGTGACGAAGAAGGCCCCGGCGAGCTCACCGCTGACCTTGTCGATAAAGTCCTTCCACGCCAGGGACGCGAGCGGGCCGAACGGTGGGGCGACGGTGTTGGCGTTGCAGACCAGCACGTCGATGTGGCCCCGGTCAGCCAGGACGCCGTCGACCATCCGCTCGACCTGAGCAGGATCACAGACATCGGCCTGGACGCACTCGGCCGTCGCCCCCACGGCTTCGATCTCGAGGGCAACCGCGCGGGCGGCATCGGCGTTGCCCCGGAAATTGATCACTACATGGTAGCCGCGACGGCCCAGCTCACGGGCTGTCGCCGCGCCGATGCCACGGCCTCCACCGGTGACCAGCGCTACCTCGCGTGATCCACTCATCGCGCCTCCATCCCAGGACTCCGGCACGGGCCCCCGCTACCGCCCCTCCAGTAACCAGAGTATAGGGGCTTACTTTTAGTAAGAAGCGATACCCGAGTATGCTTTGCGGCGTGCCAGTGCGTCCGCAGCCCCCCGAGAGCCTCCCGGACGACGCGGCCGACGACGCGTTCCGCAGTGACTGCCCCGCTCGCGTGGTGCTCGACCATGTCACCAGCCGCTGGGGCGTACTGGTCCTCACCGGGCTGGCCACCGGCCCGCTCCGGTTCCACGAGCTGCGGACGAAGATCGAAGGAATCAGCGAGAAGATGCTCTCCCAGACCCTGCGCACCCTTGTCCGGGACGGTCTGGTCGAACGCGCGGTGGAGCCCTCGTCCCCGCCCAGGGTCAGCTACAGCCTCACCCCGCTCGGCGAGGGGCTGACCCAGCCTCTCCAACACCTGTTCATCTGGATTCGGGACCACGCCCGGCTGGTCAGCGCCGCGCAGGAGCGCCACGACGCGCGATCAGAGGGCCAGCCCGGCTGAAAGCCGCGTCCGGAGGCGGGCTGCCCGGCTC
>NZ_CEVIVD010000254.1:0-3729 GCF_982290655.1 Protofrankia sp. CiP1_Cm_nod3 | reverse complement strand
CCCAGTCTTTGTGAAACGAGTTGTTACACCGGAGCTCGGGATCTGTCGCACATTCGGCGGTGACAATGTGTAGCCGAGGTGGACGCGGTAGAAGCAGTGGGTGAATTCTGCCCAATCTAGGCGGGCCTCCACCGCTCCGGTGTCTGTGGTCGCGGGCAGGCAAGATCATTCTCGTCGAATGCGCCGGCCACCACTGGCAGCGAGGCCTCCGAAAGCATTTATTGCCAGGCGATCCCACCAGACGTGACAGGTCGCTATAGAAGCTGACTGTAAGTCACTACCGAAAGTACGACAGAGCCGGAGCTCGGACACTCCCTCAACTTGCGGCAACGCGCGGCAGGGGGAGCGTGGTAACTGGGACCTGGTCCATGCCGACGTCGATCCTCGAGGGAGGATATGTTGATCGAGCAGACCTCGCTACCGGTTCCTCATGTGCGGTGGCGATTGTCGCTGATGGCGGGAGCCCTTGTGGCTCTGCTGGGGTTGGCGTGGCTCGCCGGCGACGGGCAGCCGCGGGCGTGGCGGACCGACGTGCCCGTCATAGGCCCGGTCGTGGGCGTCGTCGCCCAGTTCTTCGCGGGGATCGCTCGGGTCGTCAGCGGCGGGGTGTCCGCCAAGCTGTGGACGATCCGGGCCGCTTTCCTGACACTCCTGTTCCTCTTCTTCGCGGCATTCCGGCGGTGGCGACTGGAGGTCAACGCGTACCGGCCCGGGCCGGTGGATGTCCAGGAGCTTAGTGCGGCTGTTCCGGTGGGCGAACCGCAGCCCAACTCCCGTGATCTCACCGCCCAGCTTCGCAAGCAGCTGTCCGAGACGGAGCTTTATCCGCCTACATCCCTGCCGGCTGAGGCGCCCGCGGACAGTTTTGTGGACCTGCTTGGAGACGTCGATGTCGACCCAAAGAAACTGGGAACGAGCCTGCTGCGGCTGTTCAGCCGGCTGCGGCCGAAGGTCGCCTACCGGGTAGGTGGTGTGCTGCGCGTCCGCATTACCGAACCGCGTTTCGGTATCACTGTGACCGTCACCTCGTATGCCATCCGAGGAAGCCGGTCGGAGACGATATGGGAGTCCAGCTGGGACCTCGCGGTTCGCGCGGCCGGGTACTGGACGGTTGCGAAGCTGATACCGGTGACCAAGGCCGGCCGCCAGCCGCCGTGGAACAGCCAGAGCGGGAGGGCGCTGGGCGTCGAGCTGCTGACCGCTTATCAGAAGGCCAAGGAGTTCGGCCTGCGACGCAGGTTCGACCAGGCGCTCGACCGTTACTACGCGGCGGCACGGCTGGCTCCCACCAACGTCCATCTTCGGAACCAGATCGCGGCGACGCAGGAGAAGCTAGGCCTTCACCTCGATGCGCTCGAGACATATTCCGGTGTCCTCGGCCTGGGGTCCGGTGCTGGCCGCCGTGACCCGTGGCCGTGGAGGGGGGTGCGTCGCCGGAAGCTGGTGCGATGCCTCAGGTGCCTCCGGGACAATCCGGCTGTGGTGCAGGCCCGCTATCGCTTCGCGATCGTCCTCGGCACCCGGGAGAACACCGTCGAGCAGTGGTGTCGAGACAGCCACCCGCGGCGCGAGCGGCAGCTGGAGCAGGTACGACGGTCGCTCATCCCCGTCCTCGTCGACCGCTACTGGCCCTTGGTTGTGGATATCAGCTCGCCGGGCCGGCGCGCGGGCCCGGACGTCGCGGAACGCGATCCGGCGCAGAAGCTGCTCCGGCGGGCCCTGGAGAGCCGGGACCGGCGCCTTCTGGCGTTAGTCTTCCAACGAGCCTGCCTGTACGAGATGTACCAGATGGCCGAGGACTACCCGCTGCGGTGTCTCCTCCGCCGCCGCACCGAGGGGATGCCCACCTGGCCGATCCTCAGGCTGAACCGCGACGTCTGGGCGCCTTTGCGTCTGGCTCACGCCGCCAAGGAATACGACTGGCCAGATCAAATGGGTGGCGGTCACAAGAACCTGCGCTGGCGTCGCGGTGCGTTCCGCATGGTCCAGAAAGGTCTCACCCTGACTTCGGTGGACGCTCTGAAGCGGAGAGTCACCAATACGTGCCGGACGCCGTTCCGGCTACACTGGGAAGATCACTACAATAGGGCGTGCGTCTATAGCGTCGCGATGAGGACGTGCGGTCTTGTGCTTCCGAACGGGACTGATGACCGGCTGGCGGCCCTCGCCGTCGCCGAGCTCGCGCAGGCGGTGAACGAGGACGACGGTGCTCTCCGTCCGTCATGGCTTCTGGCCGAGGACCCGGACCTGGCGAAGCTACGCACGCACGAGGCCTTTGTGCGCTTCGAGCGGTCATTCCTTCCTCGCTCCAGCGCGGACGTCCCTCGGCCCGATGACGTGGTGCTGACCCAGGTCACGGCCTACGTCCGGGCATTGCTCGACACCACGGCGGTAATCATGGAGAATATCTGGGTCACACGTTCCCGGTCGCCGACCCCGGTCGCCGTCTCCGCTCTCGGACTGTGGCTGGACGTCGAACGAGACGTCTGGAGCTCGGTCCGCCACGTCGTCTCAGACCGCGGGCGTAACTGGACCGACCGCGTGACACTCGTGAACAAGGTGCGCACGGTGGCCGATGGAGCTCGTGCGGTCGACGACTTCCCGCCACCCGTTCCCGAGGCCGACGACATCCGGTGTCTCGACGACCTACAGAGCGCATGGCAGGTTACACGCGCCGAATATCAAACCGCGGTGAATAGGATGGCCGACAGCGTCGACGGGGCGCTCGAGGCCGTCGCCGAGTGCGTGGGACAGGCGTCGGAGCTGTCCCCACTCAAGAGCTGCGCTCGTCTATCCCTGGAGGCGGCGGAACAGCAGGCGCTGGGCCGGGCGGAGATCGAGCCCGCGAGCCTGCGGGAGCTGTGCGGGCGCTACGCGGCCGTGTGGCGGGCGCTCCGGAAGACCCTGGAGCTTCCGTCCAGGGATCTGATCTGGGTCGACCTGCCGGTCGCGCTCCAGGCGTTCGGGGGCTCCATGGACCTCACGTGGCGGGGGAGTTGGCGCCATGAGGCGGATGAGGGGCAGAGCGAGGGGAGAAAGGGGCGGGTGAACACGCGACGCGCGTGGAAAGTACGGCGTCGAACGTGGAGCCGGAGCTGGCGGCGTCGCGTTTCGCGATAGAGTCCATCCTGAACCTTCAACCTGTTCGAGACAAGATCTTGTAGGAATTACTGGGCTGAGCTGGTTGTCGATTTTCCCTTCTGGACGTGAAGAAGATCGCGACAGGCCGGGTAGCCCGGGGATGGCGCTGCAGTGATGCCCTATTTTGTGCTATGTCGGTCGATCGGATGCGGCGCGGTCCCGGTCCGCACCAACCCTTCGACTCGAGCATTGATTATGGGGGGCCGTCGTGACGCGTCGGGTGGTCGTCGGCAGCTTCGCAGCGAGCGACGGAGCATTTGCGGCTTTTGCGCCGGGGCCGGACAGCGCTCCCGCTCCGGCGCCTGCCGGGGCCGCCGCCCACTCGAGTGCCGCCGACGCGCTTCGCGAGGCAGCGCTCCCCAAGCGGTTGGGCATCTTCTGCCGGAACCACGAGCACGGCGACCCGTTGCCGCGGATCGCCGTCTACACCCGGGCGACGATGAAGCTCTCGGCGGGTCTGTTGCGTTATAGGAAAGCAGAACATGGCGGACCCCGCCTGAATGTTGATCAGACCGTCAGGGTGAGCTCGGCGAAAGCAGCCAACGCCCGGAGCCGCGGGTCGGCCTCGACGGCGAGCTCGTAATGGGG
>NZ_CEVIVD010000253.1:0-3750 GCF_982290655.1 Protofrankia sp. CiP1_Cm_nod3 | reverse complement strand
GCCCACCTCTCCCGCGAGAGGACAACGGAAGGGCAGCGGAAGAGGGCGGGATCAGGGGAAGATCGCGCCGGGGTTGAGGATGCCGAGTGGGTCGAGGGCCTGTTTGATCCGCAGTGACAGGTCGAGGGCGTCACCGCCGACCTGGTCGGCCAGCCACGCCTTCTTCAGCCGGCCCACCCCGTGCTCGCCGGTGATCGTGCCGTCGAGGCGGATCGCCAGGTCCATCACCTCGCCGAACGCGAGCTGTGCCCGGGCGGCCGCGGCGGCGTCGGCGGGATCGAAGACGATCAGCGGGTGGGTGTTGCCGTCGCCGGCGTGGGCGATCAGCGCGATCGTCACGGCGCGGGCGGCGGCGATCGCCTCGATGCCCGCGACCAGTTCGGGCAGCCTGGGCAGCGGCACACCGACGTCCTCCAGCAGGACGGTGCCGCGACGTTCGACCGCCGGGATGACGCCGCGGCGGGCGACGACGAACGCCTCGCCTTCCGCCGGGTCGTCGGTGGCCAGCACCTCGGTCGCGCCGTGCGCCTGGCACGCCTCGGCCATGCTCCTCATCTCGAGCTCGGCGGCAAGGTAGCGGCTGTCCGACCGGGCGAGGAGCATCGCGGCCGCGTCGCGGTCGAGCCCCATGTGGAGCATGTCCTCCACGGCGTTGATCGACACCTGGTCCATGTACTCGAGCATCGCCGGCCGCAGGGCAGCGGTGATCGCCAGGACGGCGGCCGTCGCCTGCCGGGTGCTGGCGAACGTGGCGACCAGGGTGCTCGACGGCGGCTGGGCCGGCAGGAGACGCAGCGTCACCTCCGTGATGATCCCGAGGGTTCCCTCGCTGCCGACGAACAGCTTGGTCAGGGACAGGCCGGCGACGTCCTTCAGCCGCGGGCCGCCGAGGCGCACCGCCGTCCCGTCGCTCAGCACGACCTCGAGCCCGAGTACGTAGTCGGTGGTGACGCCGTACTTGACGCAGCACAGACCGCCGGCGTTCGTCGCCACGTTGCCGCCGATCGAGCAGATCTCGAAGGACGACGGGTCAGGGGGGTACCACAGCCCGTGGGCGGCGGCAGCGGCCTTCACCTCGGTGTTGAGCAGGCCCGGCTGCACGACCGCCATCCGGGTGCGGGGACTGACCTCGATCGCCCGCATCCGCTCGGTCGACAGCACGATGCCACCGTCGACGGCGGTCGCGCCGCCCGAAAGGCCGGTGCCGGCGCCGCGCGGGACGACCGGCACCCGGTGGCGCGCCGCCCAGCGCAGGGCCGCCTGCACATGCTCGGTCGACTCGGCGCGCACGGCGGCGAGCGGCATGCCCGCCGCCGGGTCCGCGGCCCGGTCGCGACGGTACTTCTCCAGCAGGTCGGGATCGGTGACGACGACGCCGGCGGGCAGCGCGTCGACCAGTTCGGCGAGCGTCACGTCCACAGCACCTCCCGGGCCGCCGCACCCTGGCTGGCCGCACCCTGACTGGCCGCACCCTGGGTTGACTCCACCGCGGCGAGGGTCAGCCGGTCGGGACGGCGGTGAGCGCCTTCACCTCGCGCCGCCGGCGGTGGAGGATCAGCTCGGTGTAACCGTTCGGCTGCCGGGCCCCTTCGAAGATCAGCTCAGCCGCGCTCCGGAAGGCGATGCTGGAGTCGAGGTCCGGCGTCATCGGCCGGTAGCTGGCGTCCCGGGCGTTCTGCTGGTCGACGACGACCGCCATCCGGGCGAGGCTCCCGCGGACCTGCTCGGGCGTGATGACCCCGTGACGCAGCCAGTTCGCCATCAGCTGGCTGGAGATGCGCAGCGTGGCGCGGTCCTCCATCAGCGCGACGTCGTGTATGTCGGGCACCTTGGAGCAGCCGATCCCCTGGTCTATCCAGCGGACGACGTAGCCGAGTATCGACTGGATGTTGTTGTCGACCTCCCGCTGGCGGTCCGTCTCGCTCCAGTGCGACGGGTCGCCGACGGGAATGCGCAGGATGTCACGGACGTCGGCCCGGCTACGGCCCGCGATCTCCTCCTGGCGGGCGGCGACGTCGACCCGGTGGTAGTGCAGCGCGTGCAGCGTCGCCGCGGTCGGCGAGGGCACCCAGGCCGTCGACGCCCCGGCAAGAGGCTGCGCGATCTTCTGCTCGAGCAGGTCGGCCATCAGGTCGGGCATCGCCCACATGCCCTTGCCGATCTGGGCGCGGCCGCGCAGGCCGGCGGCGAGCCCGACGTCGACGTTGTGGTCCTCGTAGGCGGCGATCCAGCGCTGCCTCTTCATGTCGGCCTTGCGGACCACGGGACCGGCCTCGAAGGAGGTGTGGATCTCGTCGCCCGAGCGGTCCAGGAAGCCGGTGTTGACGAACACGATCCGCTCGCGGGCCGCGTGGATCGACGCGGCGAGGTTCACCGTCGTGCGGCGCTCCTCGTCCATGAGACCGATTTTGATCGTGTTGGGCGGCAGTCCGAGCAGCCGCTCGACCCGGCCGAACAGCGCGACGGTGAACGCCACCTCGTCGGGGCCGTGCAGCTTCGGCTTGACGATGTAGACCGACCCGGTCCGGCTGCCCGGCCGCTCGGCGTCCGCGCGCAGGCCGGGCAGGGCGGCGAGCGAGGTGACGACCGCGTCGAGGAGGCCCTCGAACACCTCCTCGCCCGCGCCGTCGAGAACCGCGTCCGTGGTCATCAGGAGCCCGACGTTGCGGACCAGCAGCAGCGCCCGTCCGGGCAGCCGGAGCTCGCCCGCGCCGTCGGGGGCGGTGAAGACGCGGTCGGGCGCGAGGGCCCGGGTGAACGACGAGCCGTCCTTGACGACCTCGGCGGCGAGATCGCCACGGTTGAGCGCCAGCCAGTTGCGGTAGGCGGCCACCTTGTCCTCGGCGTCCACCGCCGCGACCGAGTCCTCGAAGTCCACGATCGTGGTGACGGCGGCCTCGAGGACGACGTCCTGCACTCCGGCGGGGTCGCCGGCGCCGATCGTCCCCGCCCGGTCGACGCGGATCTCGACGTGCAGCCGGTGGTGGACGAGCAGGACGCGCTCGGGCGCCTGCGGCGGACCGGTGTACCCGCGCAACCGCGCGGGGTCGGCCAGTGACGTCGTCGCGCCGGAGAGCAGCGTCACCACCAGCTCTCCGGCGCTGACGGTGTAGCCGGCCGCCTCGGCGTGGCTGCCCGCCCGCAGCGGCGCCACCTCGTCGAGGAACGCCCGCGCGTAGGCGATGACCTTCGCCCCCCGCACCGGGTTGTAGGGGCCGGAGCGCGCGGCCCCGCTGTCCTCGGCGATCGCGTCGGTGCCGTAGAGGGCGTCGTAGAGAGAGCCCCACCGGGCGTTCGCCGCGTTGAGCGCGAAGCGCGCGTTGAGCACCGGCACCACGAGCTGGGGGCCGGCGACGGCGGCGATCTCGTCGTCGACACCGCCGGTCGAGATCTGGAACTCGCCCGGGCCGGGCCGCAGGTAGCCGATCTCGGTGAGGAGGTCGTGATAGGCGTCGGCGTCGTGCGGACGCCCGGCGTTGGCGCGGTGCCAGGCGTCGATCCGGTGCTGTAGCCGGTCCCGCTCGGCGAGCAGCGCCCGGTTGGTGGGGGTCAGGTCCGTGACGATCTCCTCGACGCCCCGCCAGAACCGCCCGGCGTCCAGCCCCGAGCCGGCGAGGGCCTCGGACGTGACGAAGTCGTACAGGATGGTCGCCACCTGGAGTGTTCCCACCCGGGTGCGGTCGGTCATGAGGTGCCGCCTTTCGCGTCGTCAGGGGCAGAACCAGGAGCGGAGGCAGGGGCGGGATCAGG
>NZ_CEVIVD010000252.1:0-3801 GCF_982290655.1 Protofrankia sp. CiP1_Cm_nod3 | reverse complement strand
CTGTGGGACGGTGTGGAGGACCCGGCTCTGCATCGTCCTGTGGTGTGTTCCGTAGTCTCTCGGCATGACCGTGACTGCCGTGACAACCTCATCCGTGCTGGATCTTGATGCTGACGCGCTGGTGATCGGTGTCGCGACGGGCAAGGACGGTCCCATCCCGCTCGGTGGCACCGAGGAGCTGGACATGGCACTCGGTGGCCGGCTCGCGACGGTCCTCGCCGACCTGGGGGCCACCGGCAAGGCCGGTGACCTGGTCCGGTTCGCGACTCTGGGGACCCTGCGCATCCCGACGGTGCTCGCGGTCGGCGTCGGCGCGCCGCCGGCACAGCCGCCGGCGGCGGGCACATCACCAGCGGATACGGGCGCGGACGAGGGCACCGGGGCGGCTGCGGACGCGGCGGCGGCCGACGGCGGCATCGGCCATGAGACGCTGCGCCGCGCGGCCGGGGCGGCCATGCGCGCGCTCGCCGGCACCAGCCGGGTGGCCACCACCCTCGCCCTCGTCGCCGGCACCCCCGGGCCGGCGCGGCTGCGCGCCGTGGCCGAGGGATCGCTGCTCGGCGCCTACGCCTTCCGGGAGTTCCGGGCCACGTCCGCGGACGACCACCGTCTGCCCGTGAGCGAAATCACATTCGTGGTGGACGACGTGTCCCAGGCCGCCGCCGACGACGCGGTGCGCCGGGCCGGCGTCGCGGTGGAGTCCGTGGCGCTCGTCCGCGACCTCGTCAACACCCCGCCCGGGCATCTGCCGCCGGCGACGTTCGCCGAGATCGCGGCCCGGCGCGCGGGCGAGGTGGGCGTCACCGTCGACGTGCTCGACGAGCGGGCGCTGGCCGACGGCGGGTTCGGCGGCATCCTCGGGGTGGGCCAGGGCTCGGTGAACCCGCCCCGCCTCGTCCGCCTGGAGTGGCGCCCGGCCGGTTCGCCGGCCGCCGAGCGGCCCGCGCTCACCCTCGTCGGCAAGGGCATCACGTTCGACTCGGGCGGCCTGTCGCTGAAGCCCGCGGGCGCGATGGAGTGGATGAAGACCGACATGGCGGGGGCCGCCTCGGTGCTCGCGACGCTCGTCGCGGCGGCCCGGCTGAACCTGCCGGTCCGCCTCGTCGGCTGGCTGCCGCTGGCGGAGAACATGCCCTCGGGCGGGGCGATCCGGCCGGGCGACGTCCTGGCCCTGCGCGGCGGCACCCGGGTGGAGGTGCTCAACACCGACGCGGAGGGACGCCTGGTCCTCGGTGACGCCCTCGCCCGCGCCGCCGAGGAGTCCCCCGCCCTGATCGTGGACGTCGCCACGCTCACCGGCGCGCAGATCGTCGCCCTGGGGCAGCGCACCGCCGGGGTGATGGGCCGCGGCGGCGGGGTCGACCGGGTCGTCGCGGCCGCCCGCGACAGCGGCGAGGCGGTGTGGCCGATGCCACTGCCGCCGGAGCTGCGCAAGGTGCTCGACTCGGCCGTCGCCGACCTGGCCAACGTCGCCGGTGGCGGCGGCCGGGAGGGCGGCATGCTCGTCGCCGCCCACTTCCTGAGCACCTTCGTGCCCGAGGACGTCCCCTGGGCGCACATCGACATCGCCGGGCCGTCCTGGAACGGCGGCGAACCGTACGGGCACACCCCCAGGGGCGGCACCGGGGTGATCGTCCGGACCCTGCTCCAACTCGCCGAGAACGTTGCCGGCAACCAGCGGCCGGACGTCCGGTGAACCAACTACCAGCGGGTAACGGGCACCGCACGGAAGTAGCCCGATGAAATACCGGCGTCATGCACCACAGTCGCGGCGGACCTCCGACGCCGCACTGAGGTGACATGAAAGACTGAACGCATCCTAACCAGTCAACGAGAAGGGACACCTGGCGTGGTGGACTCTGCGGCGGGTCCCGTCGACCTGGTCATCCTCGGCGGCGGCAGTGGCGGTTACGCGACGGCTCTGCGTGCCGCGGAGCTCGGCCTGACCGTTTCTCTGATCGAGAAGGACAAGCTGGGGGGAACGTGCCTGCATCGCGGGTGCATTCCGACCAAGGCGCTGCTGCACGCGGCGGAGGTCGCGGACAATATTCACGAAAGCGGTAGTTTCGGGATTCTGTCGACCTTCGAGGGAATCGACATCGCGAAGGTCAACTCCTACAAGGACTCGGTGGTCAGCAAGCTTTACCGCGGGCTGACCGGCCTGGTGAACACCCGTGGCATCGAGTTCGTCGAGGGCTACGGACGACTCGTGTCACCAACATCCGTCGCCGTGGGCGACAGGGTAGTCACCGGACGCCACGTCGTGCTGGCGACCGGGTCGCAGTCGAAGTCGCTGCCGGGCCTGGAGGTCGACCACCACCAGGTGATCACCAGCGACGACGCCCTCCGGCTCGACCGGGTGCCGGCATCCGCCGTGGTGCTCGGCGCCGGCGCGATCGGCTGCGAGTTCGCCTCGGTGTGGCGCTCCTTCGGCGCCGAGGTGACCATCGTCGAGGCCCTGCCCCACCTGGTGCCGCTGGAGGAGGAGTCCAGCTCCAAGCTGCTGGAGCGGGCCTTCCGCCGGCGCGGCATCAAGCAGCACCTCGGCGCCCGGTTCGCCGGTGTGAAGACCACCGACGAGGGTGTCACGGTGGCCCTCGAGGACGGCACGACCATCGAGGCCGAGCTGCTGCTGGTGGCGGTCGGGCGCGGGCCGGTGTCGGAGGGGCTGGGCTACGAGGAGGTCGGCATCGCGACGGACCGCGGGTACGTCCTCGTCGACCACCAGCTGCGCACCAACGTGCCGACCGTCTCCGCCATCGGCGACCTGCGCCCCGGCCTCCAGCTCGCCCACGTCGGCTTCGCCGAGGGGATCTTCCTCGCCGAGAGCCTGGCCGGGCTGGACCCGGCGCCGGTCGACTACGACAACATCCCGCGGGTCACCTACTCGCACCCCGAGGTGGCCTCGGTCGGTCTGACCTCGGCCGCGGCGGAGCAGCGGTACGGGGACATCGTCACCCAGACCTATGACCTGGCGGGCAACGGCAAGGCGCAGATCCTGCAGACCGCCGGCGCGGTGACGCTCGTGGCCGTGCCCGACGGCCCGGTGGTGGGCGTCCACATCGTCGGCGACCGGGCTGGCGAGCTGATCGCCGAAGCCCAGCTGATCACCAGCTGGGAGGCGCTGCCCGCCGAGGTGGCCCAGCTCATCCACCCGCACCCGACGTTGTCCGAGTCCATCGGTGAGGCGCATCTGGCGCTGGCCGGCAAGCCGCTGCACTCCCACAACTGACAGTCAGCACAGTCAACCGACCGATCGGGGGCCACGGATGCGCGACGCCGGCCACCGCCGCACACCCCCCGCCCCACTGGTAGTCACCAGGGCCCGCGGGTACACGACAGACACCATGATCGTGTACCCGCCCGCCCACCAGCCATCAGGGCCTGCGATGACGCGGCGGCAGGTGCCCGCCGCGTCATCGCAGGCCCTCCGAGTCGCCCCGCACCCATCGCGTTCGTAGCCGTTGCCCGTCGTCCACGGTCGGTCGGACGCCGCAAAGGAGCCCTACCCCATGTCTGTGTCCGTCACGATGCCCCGTCTGGGTGAGAGCGTGTCCGAGGGCACCGTCACCCGCTGGCTGAAGAAGGAAGGCGAGCGCGTCGAGGCCGACGAGCCGCTCCTCGAGGTCAGTACGGACAAGGTCGACACCGAGATCCCCGCACCCGCGTCCGGCGTGATCAGTGCCATCCGGGTGGCCGAGGACGAAACGGTCGAGGTCGGCGTCGAACTCGCCGTCATCGACGAGGGCGGCACGGCGGTGGCCGCCGCTCCGGCGGCCACCGCCGCACCCGCACCCGCCC
>NZ_CEVIVD010000251.1:1227-4552 GCF_982290655.1 Protofrankia sp. CiP1_Cm_nod3 | reverse complement strand
CCGGTTTGTCCTCCGCCGAGTACCGGGCGGCGACAGACAGGAATGACACGATGTCCCGGGCCTGAATCTGTCGGTTGAAATCCGAAAGGGCAGCGAAGAACCATTCCTCCGAGCGTGCTTCCCGCGAGTTCAGTGAACCCAGCTTCTGCCCCCACACGTCGAAGAGGAGCCTGCTCAGAACGTCGTCCGTGGCCTCCTTGATCGTGACCTCCGCCGGTGGCCGCAGGGCGCTGGATCGTTCACAGACCCAGGCGGCCAGCCGCAGCGCCTCGGTTCTGTTCCAGCGCAGCTCGTATGCCTGGTGACGGGTGAGGAACTGGTCCGTGTTCTGCCGTATGGCACTGAGCACGAGGTCGCGCCGGACAAACACCACGAGGCCGAGCGGGTGGCCACGCAACGATCGCAGCCACTCGGTGCAGCCGGTCAACAGAGCTCGTAGTGCCTGCTGTTGACGGGAATCTTTGCTGAATTCCTGGAAAATGTCTTCCAGGCCGTCTATGACGAAGATGGCCTGGTGCTGGCGAGCCAGCGTCGTCAGTTGTTCTTCGGCATCATCCGGGGTCGCTTCCAGACCGGCGGCTCGGGCGAGCAGCGCCAACCAGATTCTGCGCCACGTCACGGAGCCGTGCTCCGACTCCAGCGAGTTGGATATCAGGTCGGTCAGCTCGAGCCCGGTGGCCGGCGCGGAACCTGTCAACCGGGCGGCGGAGTGGTTCTGTACCGCGCGGATCTCCTCCTGGATGGAAGGCTCGAGATTACGCGAGGCGAGTACCGGCACGAGGTTCGCCGCCAGTTCGGCGTCGTTGACACCCGCCGCTTCGGCGAACTCCGACCAGGTGGGACGGCGGCACATACGCAGATAGGTGAACGTCTTCCCGGAACCCTTGGCACCGACCATGATCTCAATAGGTGCTTCGGTGCGGTGCGCCGAGACCAGGTTTGTCAGCGGCTCGGTCGGGAGGAAACCATCTTCATCGGTGGTGCTTTCGGCATACTTCAGCCGGTCGGCCCATTCGTGGAGACGTCTGCGCGCCTCGGGCAGACTGAGCGGGGTGGCCTGCCCGGCCGCATCGGCACTATTCCTGGTCTGCGTGGGCTGAAGAATCTCGGCGAGAGCCATGACACGAGGGCGGATATCCGCCTGGTCGACCAGTGCGGCGACGTCGTTCCAACTTCCCGGCAGAGCCAGAAGCTGCGGAACGAACGGGCTGGGAAGCGGTGCCGTCCGGATATCCTGATCGATTATTCTCGTATCGTCGGGGAAGTCACCCTCGGAGTCGGCGGCCGGTACGGAGGTCGCGGCCAGCACGCTGGTGAGAGTGGCTTCGGCGGCGGCCAGATGTGATTTGTGTTCCTTGCTGTCGAACTGTGTGATGATGACACGGCACTGCGGGTCGGAAGGCTGTCGTGCCGGTGCCCGGTGGGCGATCTGCTGAAGGATGTGTTCGGTTCCCCGGAGAGACTGGTCGCTCATTGTCGTGACGAACACGCGCAGGACTCGCGGGTCCAGCAGGATCGGTGAGTTCAGTTCGCTCGCGCCGGCCCGCAGGTCGAGCAGGATGGTACCCGTCCCGAGCGCGTGCGCGAGCTCGGCAAGGGATTCGGTGAGAAAGTACGCGGGCCGGTCATGGGTCAGCAGGTCGACCGGTTCGATCCGCGGTGGGCCGAGCCGGACGGGGTCCCGCCGCGCCGGAAGCACGATCACATTGTCCAGCTGCTGGTTCAACAGGAACCTTCGGCCGATCGCGATGACCTCATCCCGCTCCGAGGCGGACGAGCCGTGGAGAAGCGCGAGAAAGTCCTCCAGCGCGAAGTCCATCCGCTGTCCCTGGGCCGCGAGCATCCAGGTGATTCCTGGGGCCTCCAGATCGGCGTCGACGAGCAGGACGGGATTCCGCCTGCCATCCCGCCCCGGCCGGCTGGCCAGTTCACGCGCCAACGCCACACAGTGCAGGGTCCGCCCGACACCGCCTTTGAACGAATGGAAGGCGCAGAGCTGGACGTCATGTGCGAAGGTGGCGTCGTCCGGTGGGGGAATACTTTCGGCAAGCTGCCGGACGATCCGGCGCTCCTGCCAGCGCGGCCGGCGCTCGACCTTTTCCACCTGTTCCGCGACCCGTAGCCGGACGGGTAGCGGCCGGCCGTCACCGTCGGCGGACTCGAGCAGCACATACTCGTGACCGGCGTCGACGGTCAGTGGCCCGAGCTGGTTGGTGAGCCAGGCCCAGAGCTCGGGCGGCCGCACATTCTCGGCGACGGTGAGCTCGATTTCGTCCCAGAAGGCGTCAACTTCCAACAGCCAGGGCGGCCACTTCCCGTGGGCGGCCAGCGAGGCGAAGTACTCGTCCACGTCCACCCAGGTATAGAGGTGTTCAGGGGCCGGCATGATGTCGTCCGGGCTCATTTCCGATGCTCCTCACGACACCAGTCGCTCAACTTGTCGAGCGCACTGACCGCGCTTTTCTCGTCGTTCTCGTCCAGGGCCGCGCCGTAACGCCATGCCTGGTGCAGCTCATGATGATCGACCGGCCCCCGCTGGCTTTGCCGCCGTCGGCAGGCGGACAGCCCGTCCAGATATGTCTGGCCGAGGTTCAGCGCCTTGGCGAGGCGCCGCAGGTCGTGGCTGCGCAGTTCCTGCGGCAGGGACTCGGTGCCTCGTGCGCTCGTACCCCGTTTGCCGAGGTAGGCAGCCTTCAGGCCGCATTCGACGCTGTAAAACCGCAGCAGCCGCCCGCCCGGACCGGCGCTCTGGCCGACCGCGTCACGCAGCGACGCGTAGGAACGCACAAGGTCCCGCACGGACACGTCCACCGCCATGTCGTAAGTCTACGGTCGGCTGGTCACGCACCCGCGTCCGCTGCCTTCCCGGCGCATCGGTGTCAATGCGACCGCGAAGTACAGGAGTTGCACATAGGTATGTGACAGCGACCGATGACGTAGATGAGTTGCCGGTGGCCCTCGCGGGGGCGCCGGGAGCGGACGGGGCTGGCGGGAGTTCCTATGTGTTCTTCTCGAAGATGAGGCGGAGGCCGATGAGGGTCAGGTGGGGTTCGTGGTGCTGGAGGGTTTCGCTCTCGCGGATGACGAGGGAGGCGAGTCCGCCGGTGGCGATGACCACGGGGTCGGTGTCCAGTTCGTTGGTGATGCGGCGTACCAGGCCGTCCACCTGGCCCACCACGCCGTAGATCATGCCGGACTGGAGGCATTCGACCGTGTTTTTCCCGATCACCGAGCGGGGTGGGATGAGTTCGACATTGCGCAGCTGCGCCGCCCGCGACGCGAGCGCGTCCAGGGCTATCTCGATGCCCGGGGCGAACGCGCCGCC
>NZ_CEVIVD010000251.1:0-554 GCF_982290655.1 Protofrankia sp. CiP1_Cm_nod3 | reverse complement strand
AAGGAACTCGCCGCGGCCGGAGACCACGTCCAGGTTCGTGGACGTCCCGAAGTCGACGATGATCGCCGGGCCGCCGTAGAGGTGGTGGGCGGCCAGCGCGTTCACGATCCGGTCCGCGCCGGCCTCCTTGGGGTTGTCGATGAGGATCGGCACCCCTGTTCTCGTGCCCGGCTCCACCACGACGGCGGGTACCTTGCGGAACGCGCGCACCACCATGCGCCGGATCTCCCGCAGGGCCGCCGGCACGGTCGAGCACACCGAGATGCCGTCGACGTCGTAGTCCAGGAGCAGGCCGCGGAAGAGCAGCGACAGCTCGTCCGCGGTCGAGTGCGGGTTGGTGCGTACCCGCCAGGAATCCACCAGGTCCTCGCCGTCGAAGACGCCGAGGACGGTGTTGGTGTTGCCGATGTCGATCGTGAGCAGCATCAGGACGCCCCCGATCCGGTGCCCGTCGTGGGCGCGGCGTCCGCGGTGGCGGCCGGGCCTGTGCCCGCGCCCAGGCTCGTGCCCGCGCCCAGGCCCGCGTCAGAGTGCGGGGAGAGGCCGGAGAGGCC
>NZ_CEVIVD010000250.1:0-3903 GCF_982290655.1 Protofrankia sp. CiP1_Cm_nod3 | reverse complement strand
GGCGGGCTGGCGGTGGGGGGAAGTGGCGGCGGTGCGGGGAAGCGCGGGGAAGCGAGGGGAAGTACGGGGAAGAAGGCCGGGAGAGGGCGGGGCATGGAGACGACCACGGTGTCCGTACACACTGGCGGGACAGAGCGTGTCCACGACCTCACCGATGATGCCCGTCGGTTCGTGGCCGGGCGCGGGGACGGGCTGCTGTCGGTGTTCGTCCCGCACGCGACCGCCGGAGTCGCCCTGCTCGAGCTCGGCTCGGGCAGCGACGCCGACCTGCTCACCACGCTCGGCGAGCTGCTGCCGGCGGACAGCCGCTGGCGGCACGCGCACGGCTCGGCGGGCCACGGGCGCTCGCACGTCCTGCCGGCGCTGATCTCCCCGTCGCTGACCGTGCCGGTCCTCGACGGCCGCCTGCTCCTGGGGACGTGGCAGTCGATCGCGCTCGTGGATCTCAACGTGGACAATCCTGAACGCACTGTTCGACTCTCGTTTCTGTCCGGATGAGCCGGTACGGGTGGCACCTTTGTCCACAACTACCGGCGTGGCACTTGCGCTGCCCCGGGGTGCTCCGGTGGACTAGGTCCACGGTGGTGCGCGCAGCAGGTGGATCGAACAACCGCCGTGCCGTACAGCCGGTGCTCACGGGCGGCGTGCCCGCGGGCAGCTGACACGAGCAGGAGGTTGTTGAGGGTGAGTCCGACCGCGGCGAACGCCGAGGGTCAGCGGCGTGCGGAACGTCTGGGCATTACGCCCGGGGTACTGGTTCAGTCGCTCAACGAAGACAACGACATCGCCTATGATCTTCTCGACGCCGTCACCTCGGCCAGCGGAACGGAACTCGTCCCGGAGGACTCCGACGATGTGGTCGATGTCGTGCTGCTGTGGTGGCGGGACGACGACGGCGACCTTGTTGAGGCACTCATCGACGCGCGCCGCCAGTTGTCGGAGGCCGGTGTGATCTGGCTGCTGACACCGAAGGCCGGCCGGCCCGGCCACGTGGAGCCCAGCGATGTGCTGGAGGCGGTGCCGGCCGTCGGCCTGGTGCAGACGAGCACCGTCAGCGTCGCCACCGAGTGGGCCGGCATGCGGCTTGCCGCTCCCAAGTCCCAACGGGTCCGGCACCGCTAGCCGTCCGCCAGGGCGCTGGCCGTCCACCAGGGCGGGCCCCCCTCAACCGGGAGGACAGGGGGCCTCAACCGGGAGGACGAGGACGGGTGGCCGGTGTCGCCGTGCGCCGTGGGCATCCCCGCCGGGCGGTCTCGCGGCGGCCGGTACTCGGCCGGTGGGTGCCCACCGCCGAGTGCCGGCCATCGGAGAAGACCGACGCGAGTGTGCTGGTGGGTACACCCACCGGGCCGGAAGGCGTACCCGCCGGCACACTTGCCCCGATCGTGCCCGGACGGGCGGTCGCGGACGCCGTTCAGACCGCCCGCCCGGGAGGACATGGTCTCCCATCCGGGCGGACGGCCGCGGACGCGGTCCCCGCCGTGTTGGCCGGCGGGGCTGTATGGCCGTCCCGCCGTGTGGCCATCCCTCCGTGCGCCTCCGTGCGCCTCCGTGCGCCTGGCCGGCGAGCCAGGCGCACGTACAGGCTCGTCCAGGCGTACAGGTCAGGCGTACAGGTCAGGCGTACAGAGGTACCTGCTGTCCTTCCACCGAGCCCGGGTAACGGTCCCAGATTTTGTTGATCTCATACTGGAGGTACAGCGGGCCGCCGCCGACGAGCCAGAGGACGAACGCGACACCGGCGCTCAGCTCGGGCAGGCCGGCCGCCCGCTGGGCCTGGCGGGCGCGGGTGCCCAGCCGCCACACGGCCACGAGCGACGGCACGATCAGGAGCCCTCCGAGCGTCACCGCGAGCACCGACAGGACCGGGTTGACGTCGATCCGCCGGTCGTAGGCGTTGAGCTCCTTGTTGGTCTTGTAGACCCACACGATGTCGTAGATGCCAAAGGTGATCAGAGGCAGGCCGAGCCAGGACGCGAAGGGGTTGCGCCGTCGGCCGCGGATACCCGCGCCCACCGGCTGCGGGTAGACGTCGGGCACAGGGGCGCCCGGCGTGAGGTACCCGGCCCCGTATCCAACTGGCCTCCGTGCCCGGGCTGGTCCCCGTAGCCGGGCTGGTCCCCGTGTCCGAGGCTGCTGTGACGATCCCCCGGCGGGGGCTGGTCGTACGGATTCGTGCTGTGTGGCCCAGGCGGCTGCTGTCCGTACTCATGTTGACCATACGGACCGAAATTCTGATCGGTCACCGTGCTCCCTGCTTTTTCGTGTGCCGTCGTCTCGTACATCCCTCGCGGTTTCATACACCCCGACGGATGTGCCGATCCGGGCCGATCGGAACAACACCGGCAGACCGCCCGGCAGCCGCGCGAGGCGTCCGCCGCCGAAGGAAGCGGATACACCCGGTGAAACGGATGGAAGCGTGAAGCGAGTGGGAGCGGGGTGACGGCAGGCGCGTCCGGGTCGACGGGACGGGATGAACGTTACCGGCCAGGACATCCGACCAGTAGCCTCCGGCCACATCGGCGCCGTATGACGGACCGGGAAGCACAGGAGGTGACAGGAGGCCGGCGGGAGGTGGTGGCCGGCGGCGCCGGCGCGGGCGGCCACCGGCGCGGGGGATCCTGATCCAGGGGCCGATCAGATGGCATGCTGGGAACGGGTGGCCAGCCGCCCCTTATCCGAATACACACCGTTACTGTCGAGAGGATGTGCCAGTGGCCGTCGACGTGGGCAGCATCGCCCCTGACTTCACCCTGCGTGATCAGAACAACGAGGAGGTCGCACTCTCGGAGTTCCGTGGGCGGCGTAACGTCGTCCTCCTGTTCTACCCCCTGACCTTCACCGGTATCTGCCAGGGCGAGCTCTGCGCGGTCCGCGACGATCTCTCGTCGTTCCAGAACGACGATGTGCAGGTTCTCGCGGTCTCGGTCGACTCGCCCTACGCCCACAAGGTGTGGGCGGAGCGCGAGGGATACGACTTCCCGTTGCTGGCCGACTTCTGGCCGCACGGCGAGGTGGCGCGCAGCTACGGCGTCTTCGAGGAGAGCAAGGGATTCGCCGTCCGGGCGACCTTCATCATCAACAAGGAGGGCGTCGTCCACTGGAAGATCGTGAACGGCCCCGGTGAGGCCCGGGACCACACCGAGTACCTCAAGGCGCTCGCCGCGCTGTAGGCTGCACCCGCTCTTTCCCGTCACATCAGGTTGCAGGATGCCGTGCTTTCGTTGTCACACCCGCCAGACCGACCCCACCCGGGGAGCCAGCCCGTGGCGGCGGGCGGTCGTGGCGGGTGAGCAGGTGCTGTTCTGCCCGCAGTGCCAGCAGACGGTCGGCTGGTCGCAGACCCTCGACCGCTGCGGCAACTGCGGCTCGACACACCTGGCCAAGGCTCTCGGCCTGATCTCATGCCAGGACTGCGGCCGGGAGATCCAGCCGGCCCTGTCCGGTCCTGATCTTCCGGCCGGCTCTGCTCTTCCGATCCGTACGTCGACGTCGACCCCGGCCTCGGCCTCGGCGTCGGGGGAGGCGCCCGCACAGCCGGTGCCCGCACCCCCCGAACTCAGCGCCGAGGTCGAGGCCGCCCTCGCCCGGATGCTGGGCCACAGCCTGAGGTGACCGGTGACGTGTGCCCGCTCGGCCCGTCCGACCGGCGGCAGGGCCAAGCGGGCACACGCACGGGCCAGCGGCGCGCCCGGACAGCCGGCAACCCCGCGCCGGGCCCGGACGGACGTTCCCCGGCACGGACGACGTCGACATCCGTACCGGGCACCGGTTTCCGTGGCATCCATCCCCCACAGCCGTGCGCTGTTGCGTACGCTTACGAGCATCCCGGGCGCGTAGCTCAGCGGGAGAGCGCTCGCCTTACAAGCGAGTGGTCGCAGGTTCGATCCCTGCCGCGCCCAC
>NZ_CEVIVD010000249.1:3266-4543 GCF_982290655.1 Protofrankia sp. CiP1_Cm_nod3 | reverse complement strand
CTTCCACACTCATTCCCATCATCGAAAAAGGACGGACCGACCGACAGGACACAGACGGCAACGGGCGGGCGGGACGGCGGGACGGCAGGACGGCAGGACGGCGGGGGCATGGTCAGCAGATGCGGGGCAGTGGGTCGCCGACCAGCATGTCCACGATCCGGGTGCCGCCCAGGGCGGTGCGCATCGCGACGATCCCGGCCGGCCCATCGGTGATCTCCCCGATGACCGCGGCCGACCGGCCCAGCGGATGCTCCCGCAGCGCGGCCAGCGCCGCCGGGGCCTGCTCGGGCGGCACCACCGCGAGGAACCTGCCCTCGTTGGCGACGTGGAGCGGGTCGATGCCGAGCAGCTCGCAGGCGCCGCGCACGTCGGGGCGCACCGGCACGGAGCACTCGTCGAGCAGGACGCCGAGGCCGGTGTCCCGGGCCAGCTCGTTGCAGGCCGTCCCCACCCCGCCGCGGGTGGGGTCACGCAGCCAGCGTGCCGACGGCGCCGCCGCCAGCAGCTCCTCCACCAGCGCGTCGACCGCCGCCGTGTCGGAGCGGATGGCGGCGTCGATCGCCAGGTTGCCGCGGGCGAGCATGACCGCCATCCCGTGCTCGCCGATCGTGCCGGACACCAGCACCCGGTCCCCCGGCCGCACCCGCCGCGCGGACAGCTGCCGGCCGGGCGGGACGAGCCCCACCCCGGCGGTCGTGATGATCAGTCCGGCGGACGCGCCGGCGTCGACGACCTTGGTGTCCCCGGTCACCACCTCCACGCCCGCGGCCCGCGCCGCCTCGGCCATGTCCTCGGCGACGCGGCGCAGCTCGTCGACGGGGAAGCCCTCCTCGATCACGAATGCCGCGGACAGCCACAGCGGCCGTGCCCCCGTCATCGCCAGGTCGTTGACGGTGCCGTGCACCGCCAGGTCACCGATGGAGCCGCCGGGGAAGCGCAGCGGCCGGACCACGAAGGAGTCGGTGCTGAAGGCCAGCGACTCCCCCGACGGCAGCGGCAGGACCGCGCCGTCCCCAAGGACGTCGAGCGCGGGACTGCGGAAGACGTCGACGAAGACCGTCTCGATCAGCTCCGCCGACGCGCTCCCGCCGGCCCCGTGCGCCGAGGTCACCACCTCGCCGAGCGTCCGCGGCCGGCGCCGCCGGAACGTCCCGGCCCGCGCCGGCACCGCCTCCCCACGGTCCGTCTTCTCCACCCGGCCCGTCCGCTCCGTCCGGTCCGCCACGCTCATCGGGTGCGCTCCCCCGCCGTCGGGTACGTCGGGTACGTCGGGTACG
>NZ_CEVIVD010000249.1:1910-2661 GCF_982290655.1 Protofrankia sp. CiP1_Cm_nod3 | reverse complement strand
TACGTCGGGTACGCGGCCGGATGGTCCGTCATCCGTTGCTGTGTCGCGGCCCACAGGTGGTGGCCGAGCAGGGCGTGTGACTCCTGGATGCGGTGCACGCTCTGTGAGCGGACGACGAAGCAGCGGTCGACCACCCCGTCGGCGGCGAACCGTCCGCCGTCGTATCCGGCGAAGCCGACGGTGAGCGCTCCCCGACGGCCGGCCTCGGCCAGCCCGGCCAGCAGGTTGGCCGAGCCGCCGCTGGTCGACAGCGCCACCGCGATGTCGTCCGGGCCGGCGTGCGCGATGAGCTGCCGGGCGAACACCCGCTCGAACCCGACGTCGTTGCCGAGCGCGGTGACCACCGCCTGGTCCGCGGCCAGCGACCAGGCCGGCAGCGGACGCCCGTGCGGCGGCCGGGAGAACAGCTCGGCCAGGGTCGCGGCGTCGGTCGCGCTACCGCCGTTACCGAAGGTGTACATACGTCCACCCCGGGCGAAACGCCGTGCCATCTCCGCCGCGGTGGCCGCGATCGACTCGGCGCATTCCCGCAGCGTCGTGCGCTGCAGCCGCACGCTCTCCCGGGCCTTCGCCCGCGCCGAACCGGCGAGTTCGGCCAGCAACGCACCCAGCGCGTCCCCCGGGCCACCGGCATGCCGCCCACCGGTATTCCGGCCGTCGTCCCTCCAGCTGTCGGCCTCTCGACTGCTGGCATCCCGGCCGTCGGCATCCCGGCCGTCGGCATCCCGGCCGTCGGCATCCCGGCCGTCGG
>NZ_CEVIVD010000249.1:0-1885 GCF_982290655.1 Protofrankia sp. CiP1_Cm_nod3 | reverse complement strand
ACCTCGGCCGTCGGCGTCCCGACCGCGGGCGTCCCGGCCGCCAGCGTCCCGGTCGTCCTCCCGCTGGCCGCTCCCCTGGTGGTCGCCGTCTTCCTGGCCACCGTCGTGCCGGTCGTGGCCGGCCCGGTCAGCGCCGGCCCGGGGGCTGCTGTCCCGGTCGTCGCCGCTGTCCGCCTGGGGGTGGAGGAACGGGTACAGGAACGCGGTGTGCTCGGTGGCCATCACGCACCGTCCTGGTCGAGACGGGTGATCGCCGTCGCGGCATGGATGAGAACAAGATCGCCAATGGTCACCGGATCGACCGGCAGGATGCTGACAAGCTCCACCCCGGTGGCGGTACGCACCAGCGCCAGGCCGTCGGCCGGCCCCTGTTGCGCGATCACCTCGCCGAGCCGGCCTTCGTCACCGCAGGTGACGCACGTCCCGCCGTCCTGCTCACGCCCGTCCTGCTCACGCCCGTCCTGCTCACGCCCGGACGGGTGGAGCACGGCGGTGTGCTCGAGGCAGGTGTGCTCGAGGCAGAGGTGGGCCAGCTCCCACAGCAGGTGGTAGAGGAGCACGAACCGGCCGGTGGCCGGCAGCGGCGGATCCGGGTCGTCCAGCCACAGCACATGGTCAGCCGCGCCGGCGGGCGGACGCGGGCCGCTACCGATCCATATCGTGCCCGTCCCCCAGGCCGGCGCCCGGCGCAGCACGGAACGCGTCACCGGATCATCGGCGGCGGCCACGGCGAGGACGACGTCACCGGGCCGGGCCGCCAGCCGGATCATGGCGACGGGATCCGGGCCGGTCACGGCCACCGCGGGCAGCGCCGGTTTGCCGACGACGGCCGGATGGACGAACTCGACCGCGATGTGGTGCGCGTGCGGCCCCCACGCCGGGGACAGGCACCACAGCGTGGCGCCACCGGCGAAACGCCGGGCCAGCGCGAGCGAGGCGGCCGCGAGATCAGCGGCAAGATCCTCGGTCAGCCCACCGTCGTCGGCACTGTCCACGCCACCGGTGGCGCCGACCTCCGCGCTCTCGGTGGCGCCGCCGACAGCACCGGCCGTCACCTCCGGGGCGCCCGCCAGCTCCCGCCGCGCCTCCCGGGAACATCCTGTCACAGCGCCATCACCACTGGCGACCGCCAGGGCACTCATCGCATTCCCCCGATTTTCCCGGCTCCCCTGGCTCCCCTGATTTCCTCGGCTTCTGTGGGATGACCGGCCGCGGTGTCGTCGATCAGCTCGTATTCGCGCATCATGTCCAGGGTGCGCAGCGCCGACCGCCGGTCGAGCCGGGTCAGGGCGAAACCGGCGTGCACCATGGTGTAGTCGCCGGCCGCGAGATCCGGCAGATAGGCCAGGCACACCTTCCGCGTCTCACCGGGGAAGGCGACGTGGGCCATCCTGGTCCCGCTCTCGTCCCAGACCTCGACGATCCGGCCCGGAATCCCCAGGCACATGGTCACCTCTCCTCTTCGTCCCCGGCGCGCAGGCGCAGCACCGCGACCGCCGCCTGCCCGAGCGCGAGCCCGCCGTCGTTGGGCGGCACCAGGTGGTGGACGAGCGTGTCGAATCCGGCGGCGCGCAGCCTGTCCCGGCAGGCGCGCAGCAACAGCACGTTCTGGAACACCCCGCCGGTCAGGCCGGCCAGCCGCACGCCCCGCTGCCGGCCGACTCGGGTCACCACCTCGGCGACCGCGTCGGCCACCGCCTCGTGGAACGCCGCGGCCAGCACCGCCACCGGTGTGCCGCCGCGCAGCCCGGCCACCAGCGCGCGCAGCAGTGGCGCCGGGTCGAGCACGCCGTCCGCCCCGACCGCCAGCCGTGGCACCGCCGCCAGCCCCGACGCCCCGGGCACCTCCGATGTCCCTGTTGACGTCCCCATCACCGCCGCCACC
>NZ_CEVIVD010000248.1:0-3916 GCF_982290655.1 Protofrankia sp. CiP1_Cm_nod3 | reverse complement strand
GCCGTGAGGCGGCCCGCCCCGCCACCCGGCGGCTACCCACCGCCCCACCGGCCGGACGAGCACTACCAGCGGGACGAGCACTACCGGCCGGACGAGCACTACCAGCGGGACGAGCGGGGACGGCTGGCGGAACCGGCCCGGCCGCCCGCAGGACGGCCGGCGGACCGGGGACGTCCCGCGGGCGGCCGGGCCGGGAAGGCCACCGGGCGCAAGGCGATGACCCTCGGCCGGGCCAGCGGCACCATGGCGATCGGTACGGTGGCCTCCCGGGCGTCGGGGTTCCTGCGGACGGTGGCGATCGCCGCGGCGATCGGCACCGGCGCGGTCGGGGACGCCTACAACGTCGCCAACACCACCCCGAACATCCTCTACGACCTGCTGCTCGGCGGGGTGCTGTCCAGCGTGATCGTGCCGGTGCTGGTCCGGGCGGCCAGGGAGGACCCGGACGAGGGCGAGGCGTTCGCGTCCTCGCTGCTCACCCTGGTGGTGCTGGGGCTCGGTGTCATCGTGGTGGCCGCGACGCTGGCCGCGCCGGCCATCATCGGCGTCTACCTGGCCGCCGGCGGCGCCGAGCAGGATCTCGCCGTGACGTTCCTGCGGTGGTTCCTCCCGCAGGTGATCTTCTACGGGCTGGGCGCCACGATCGGGGCGATCCTCAACGTCCGCCAGTCGTTCGCCGCGCCGATGTTCACGCCGGTGCTCAACAACCTGATCGTGATCGCGACCTGCGTGGCGTTCATCTTCGTGCCCGGGCCGCGCCCGCCCACGGTCGGCGGGATCAGCGACACCCAGATCACCGTCCTGGCCGCCGGCACCACCCTCGGTGTCGTGGTCATGACGCTCGCGCTGCTGCCGTCGCTGCGGGCGGCCGGCTTCCGCTACCGGCCGCGGCTGGACCTCACCCACCCCGGGCTGCGCCAGGCGGTGCGCCTGGCCGGCTGGACGCTGCTCTACGTGGCGATCAGCCAGCTCGGCTACCTGGTCATCGTGCGTCTCGCCAGCTCCACGACGGCGTACACCGTGTACACGTACGGGTACCAGATCTTCCAGCTCCCCTACGCCATCGTCGCGGTGTCCGTGATCACCGCGCTGTTGCCGCGGATGAGCGTGCATGCCGCGGACAACCGTCGCGACCTGGTCCGCCAGGACCTGTCCACCGGGACGCGGCTGGCGGCGGTGGTGATCGTGCCGGCGGCACTCGCGCTGCTGGCGCTGGGCCGCCCGGTCGCGGTCGCGCTGTTCAACCACGGCGCGGTCAGCTACGCCGAGGCCCTGCGCATCGGGGACACCCTGGCCGCGTTCGCCGTCGCCCTGGTGCCGTTCTCCCTGTTCCAGGTGCAGCTGCGGGTGTTCTACGCCCACCAGGACAGCCGGACCCCCGCGCTGGTCAACATGGGGATCGTCGCCACCAACATCGCCGGCGCGGCGGCACTGAGCGCGCTGCTGCCCGACCGGCTGCGGTCGGTGGCGCTGGCGCTGGCCTTCGCCGTGTCCTACCTGGTCGGGGCCGTGGTCTCCTCGGTCCTGCTGCGGGGCCGCCTGGGCGGTATCGACGCCAGCCGGACCGCCCGCATGCTCACCCAGGTGACCATCGCCGGCGGGCTGGGCGCGGTCGTCGCCGCGGGGGTCTGCGCCCTGGTACGAGAGGTGCTCGGCCGGGGCTGGCTCGGTTCGGGCGTGAGCGTCGTGCTCGCCTGCGCGGTGGGGCTGCCCGTCTACCTGGTGGCCATCGTCCGGATGCGGCTGCCCGAAATGGCCGCGCTCGCCACAGCCGTCCGGGGCCGGTTCGGTGCACGATCGACACACTGATCCCGACTGATCCCGGCTACAACCGACACAGCGCCCGGGCGCTCCCCCAAAGGCTCGTACACTGAACAGGCTGCATCCGGCTACGACAGTCGGACGCGTCGGCGATGACGGAGGCACTGTGGTCGACGGGCACAACCGACCGCCACAGGTCGACGTCGATAATGACGTGACGAGCAGCGCGACCTGGAAGGCCGGCACCGTGGCGGTACCGGCGTCCCCCGACGCCACCGGCCCGATGGATCCCCCCGGGCCCCCCACCCTGCCGGTCAGCACCGTGCTGGACGGCAGATATCAGCTTCTGTCGGTCATGCACGCACGTGGGCCGGTCACCCTGTGGCGCGGTGACGACCGGATCCTCGCCCGGCCCGTCGCCGTCCGTGTGGTGCAACACACCGGCACCGGCGCGCGCGACTCCGCGGCCCTCGACCGTGCCGCCGAGATGCTGCTGTCGGCCGCCATCGGCTCCGGCCGGCTGGTGCACCCGGGCGCGGCATCGACCTACGACGCCACGTCGACCACCACCGAGGCCGGCCGCGTCTCCTACGTGGTGAGCGAATGGGTGGAGGGCCGCTCCCTGCAGGCGCTGTCCGCGCAGCGGCCGCTGCGCCCGGACCAGGCCGCGACCGTCCTGCTCGCCGTCGCCCGGGTGCTCGCCGCCGCCCACGAACGCGGCATCCACCACGGTGACCTGCGCGCCAGCGACGTCATCGTCTCCGGCCACGGCATGGTCAAGGTCGTCGACCTCGGCACCGGCTCGGTCGTGGCGGCGCTGGAGAAGGGCGCGCACAGCCAGGCCGAGCCCTGGGCCGGCTCCGTCGGCGCCGCCGAGGACGTCCGGGCCATGGGCGGTCTGCTCTACGCCGCGCTGACCGGGCACTGGCCGTTGGACCGCGGCGACACCGGGCTCCCCCCGGCGGCAAGGACCGACGACGGCCAGGTGCGCTCGCCACGGCAGGTCCGCGCGGACGTCCCCCCGGACCTTGACGCGCTCACCCTGGCCGCGCTCGGGGACGACCGTGCCCACCGGCCGGCGATCACGTCCGCGGCCGAGCTCGCCGAGGCGCTCGAGGATCTCGCCCCCGCGGACGGCACCCTGGATCTCGGCCGGGTCCGGTTCGACGACGAGCCGTCGCTGACCCGGACCATGACCACGGGGCCCTCGACCGCCGGTTACACCGTGGACGGGTCCGATGCGGACCACTACGACGTGGCGGGCTCCTACGGCCCGCCGGGGAGCGCGGCGTACCCGCCCGGCGGCGGCCATCGCGGCGGCTACCAGGACGGCCGGGCTCGCCAGGACGACGGCCGCTTCCCGGCGGACCAGCCCCGCCGCGACCGTTCCGCTCCCGCCCTCGGGACGCCCGGCTTCCTCGGCGACTACCCCCCGGACGAGCGGGGCGCCCGGCGCTCGCGCGGCCCGCGGCCGCGCCGCAGGCTGCTGCTCGTGGCCGGGCTCATCGCCACCATCGCGGTGGTCGCGGTGACGGTGACGTCGGTCGCGCTGACCCGTGACACCGGCCGGAAGGCTCCGGCCGCCCCGTCCGCGGCCCCGTCCAGGACCGCCCCGGCCGGTACCGGTACGCCGCTGCCGGCCCCGAACGTGCTGGCCTTCGACCCGCCGCCCGGGCAGAACGGCGAGAACGACGCGGAGGCCCCGAAGGCCATCGACGGCAACCCGTCCACCGTCTGGACGACGGAGGGCTACAACAACACCGACGGCCGGCAGTTCGGCGGGCTGAAGTCCGGGGTGGGTCTCCGGCTGGACTTCGGCCACCCCGTCACCATCAGCCAGATGACGATTGCTTTTGGTTTCGGCCCTACCGCGTTCGAGCTGCGTGCCGGTGACGCCGCCGTGAACGACGCCAGCGCCTACAGCGTGGTCCTCCCCGAAACCCTCGCCACCAACACGACCGTGTCCGTCCCGGAGGCGGCCGCCCACCGGTACTGGGTCGTCTGGCTGACCAAGCTGCCGACGGTGGACGACGGCCGGTTCAAAGGCGCTGTCACGGACGTCTCCTTCCGCTCCTGACCAGCGGGAAGACGCCGTCCTGGCCAGGCTCTCGCCGCCCCGTGACCCCCGCCCAGCCGCCAGCCCCCGGCAACGGCA
>NZ_CEVIVD010000247.1:0-3977 GCF_982290655.1 Protofrankia sp. CiP1_Cm_nod3 | reverse complement strand
CCCGACTGATGTCCGTGGTTACTACGTCGATGCGGGCCAGCATTCGGGTGAGCAGGAAGGCGTAATGATCGCTGAAGCGGCCAGTGAACGTCTCTTCCAACTCGCCGATCTTGCCACGTAGCCGGGTCCGGGCCAGCCGCACGAGGACCTTCGAGTCCCGTTCGCTGGAGACGAGAGCGGCCATCATGTCCCGGCCGGAGACCCCGAAGATGTCTGAGGTGACCACGCTGAGTTTGCTCTGGACGTCCTCCTGAGGCCAAAAAGTGGAAACCAGGTCATGGTGGGGTGAGGAGGGCTTCGAGTTCGGGCTCGGAGAGCAGGTTCGGGCGGACTACCTCGCCGGAGCGGACGTACAGGAACGCGGCGTCCACCGCGTCCAGCGCGACGCCGCGCAGCCGCGCCCACGCCAGCCGGTAGACCGCGAGCTGTGTCGCGTCCGCCCGCTGGCGGCCGGTCTTCCAGTCGACCACCTCCCACCGGCCGTCGCCGAGGTCGTACACCGCGTCGATGCGGCCCCGGACCGCCCGGCCGCCGATCAGCAGCTCGAACGGCGCCTCCACCGCGAACGGGCTGCGCCGGCCGTACGGGCTGGCCAGGAACGCCTCCCGCAGCGCCTCCGCATCCGCGGCATCGGCGTCGTCGATGCCCTCGTCCGCCGCCCCCGGCAGGTCGTCGAGGTCGATCAGCGGGGTCTGCTCGAACATCCCCTCCACCCAGGAGTGGAACGCCGTGCCCCGGCGGGCCTGCGGCACCGGCTGCCGCGGCATCGGGCGGGCGAGATCACGGGCCAGCCCCGCCGGGTCGGCCCGCAGCCGCACCACCTGGGACGCGGTGAGCGCGCGGGGCAGCTCCACCTCGCGGACGACCCGCCGGGCCCGGCGGGCCTCGGCCAGCAGCAGCTCGACGTCGGCGTCCAGCTCGGTGAGCATCTGCCGTTCCGCCGGGGTCATCCGCTCGTGGTCGTCGTCGGGAAGCGGACGGCCGGCGGTGAGCGCGGCCAGGTACCCGCCGACCTCCCGCGCGACGGCCTGCCGGCGGGCGAAGGCGACCGGCTCGTAGGGCAACGGCCAGTCCAGGTCATCCATGCCCGCGAGCTGCGGGTTCGTCTCCCCCTCGGACGGCGGCGGCGCCCACAGCGCGACCCGGCCGCCGCCGGCGCGGGCATGATCGTGGAGTTCGTCGAGGAACGCCGACGGCCCGCGGGGCCGGCGCTGCGACGGCCCCCACCAGTGGCCGCTGCCGAGCAGCAGCGACTTCGCCCGGGTGAACGCGACATAGCCGAGACGGCGTTCCTCCCGCTCCAGGTAGGCGTCGCACTCCGCGGTGAAGCCGGCGAGCGCGGCCTTGTCGTGGCCGCGCAGCGCCGGCAGGTCGTCGGCGTCCCCGCGCAGCGGTGTCGGGAGCATGGAGGCCGCCGTGGGCCACTTCGACCGGACCGTCGTGACGGGGAAGACCTTGCGGCTGAGGTTCGGCACGGCCACGACCTCCCACTCCAGCCCCTTGGACTTGTGGACGGTCATGAGCTGGACGGCGTCCGCGCCGGACGGGCTGGTCGCGTCCAGACCGCGCTCGTGCTCCCGCGCGGCCCGCAGGAAGGCCAGGAAGGCGCGGACCGAGCCGTCGTTGTCCAGGCCCTCGAAGTTCGCCGCGACGTCGATGAAGGCGGCGATGTTGTCCCGGCGGCGGGCCGTGACCGCCTCGGGGCTCGCGGCCAGTTCCACGTCCAGCCCGGTGACCTCGACAACCCGGTGGATGACGTCCAGCAGCGGCTCGTCGACGTGGGCGCGCAGGTGGCGCAGTTCCCCGGCGAGCATCCGCAGCCGGGCCCGGCCGGCGGGCGAGACCTCGTCGCCGGGGTCGTCGAGCACGTCGGCGAGCGCGACCACGTCACAGGGGTCGATCCCGGTCACGGCCTCGTCGAGCGGATCGAGCGAGCCGGCCGGGCCTGCTGGGTGGGCGCCGCCGTGACCGCCATGACCAGCCCCGTCGCCATAACCGGCATCGCCGCTTCGGCCGGTACCGCTGCCTCGGCCGGCGCCGTCACCATGGGCGTCATGATCGGCGGGGCTCTGTGGCTGTCGGGGCGCCTGCCGGCCGGGCGCCGGCTGGTCGGAGGCCATCTGGTCGGAAACCGACTGCTCGGACGCCGGCTGGTCGGGCGCCGGTCGGTCGAGGAAGGCTGCGCGGTCCGTCCCCGCCCGGACGGCCGCCCGCGCCGCGCGGCCGAGCGCCGCGAGATCCCGGCGGTCCAGCCGTATCCGTGGGCCGGTCAGCAGCCGGACCAGCGCGGCGTTGGCGGTGGGGTCGTCGAGCACCTCCAGGGTCGCGATGACGTCGGCGACCTCCGGCAGGCTCAGCAGGCCGCCGAGCCCGACGACCTCCACCGGCAGCCCCGCCGCCAGCAGGGCCGCGTACAGCGCGGGCACGTCGGAGCGCGCCCGCACCAGCACCGCGCACTCCCCCGGCCTGGCCCGCCCGGCGTCGACGATCTCCCGCAGCGTCGCGGCGACCCAGCGGACCTCGCCCGCCCAGGTCGGATGCAGCGCCACCACCGTCGTGCCGTGCTCGGCGACGTCCGGCCGGGGACGCAGCCGCGCGACGCGGTGGCGGGCCCGCAGAGCCGCCGCGACCGTGTTCGCCAGGCTCAGCAGCCGGCCGCCGCTGCGCTGGTTGACCGTCAGCTCGTACACCCGCGCCGGCTCGCCGTCACGGCGGCGGAAGTGCAGCGGGAAGCCGTCGAGGTTCGCCACCGACGCCCCCCGCCAGCCGTAGATCGCCTGGCAGGGGTCACCGACGGCGGTCACCGGGTGGCCGCCGCCGAACAGGCCGGCGAGCATCCGCCGCTGCGCCACGGAGGTGTCCTGATATTCGTCCAGGAGCACGACCCTGGCCCGGGCGCGTTCCAGCGCGCCGACCTCGGGCACGCTGTCCGCCAGCCGGACGGCGAGGGTCACCAGGTCGCCGAAGTCGATGACCTCCAGCTCCTGTTTGGCCGCCCGGTACTCCGCCACCATGGCGGCGAGCTCCCGGCGGGCGCGGGCGGCCAGCGCCATCCGGCCGAGGGCTTCGACATGGCTACGGGCCCGCGGGGCACGGCGGCCGGCGGCGATCGCGGCTTCGAGCTCCGCGAGCCGCTCCAGCTCGAAGGCGGCGAGGGCGTCCGGGTCGACGAGGTGTTCGCTGAGCTCCGCCTCGAGCGCGACGAGATCGCCTGCGAGCATCGACATCGGCCGGGTCAGCGCCTCGACCGGCCCGCGGTGCTGGCGCAGCACCCGGCTGGCGAGCTGGAAGCGAGTGGCGTCGGCGAGCAGCCGGAACCCCGGTTCGATGCCCAGCCGCAGCGCGTGGTCCGTGATCAGCCGTTTCGCGAACGAGTGGTAGGTGGACACGACCGGTTCACCGTCGACGTCCCCGCCCGGGGATGGCTGGGACGCGTTGGCCACCTGGTAGCCGGCCGGGCCGCCTTCCCGCTGGCCGGCGACCAGATCGACTCCTCGCTGGTCGAGAAGGACGCCCTGCGCGCCGTGGCCCGCGCCCGGTGCGGCCGGCGCACCGGCTTCACGCTGGTCAGGAGGGCCGCCCCGAGCTCCGGAGCCCCCGAAGCCCGTGCTCGGCGCGGCCAGCGCGTCGGCTCCCCGCTGGTCGGGACGGCCGCCCCGAGGATCATCGGCGGTGCCGGCCGGGCCGGCCTTTGCCAGGCCCCGGCGGATCCGGTCGGTCAGCTCGCCCGCGGCTTTAGTGGTGAAGGTGAGCCCGAGCACGTCCCCGGGCGCGACCTGGCCGGTCGCGACCAGCCAGACGACCCGCGCGGCCATCACCGATGTCTTGCCCGAACCGGCGCCGGCAACGATCACGCCGGGCTCCAGCGGTGCCGTCGCCGCGGCGATCTGCTCGCCGGTGAACGGCACCCCGAGCAGGTCACGCAGGTCCTCCGGAGCCAGCGAGACCAGCGGGGCCAGCGGGGCCAGCGGGGCCGG
>NZ_CEVIVD010000246.1:2944-4589 GCF_982290655.1 Protofrankia sp. CiP1_Cm_nod3 | reverse complement strand
CACGGGGCACGGGGCACGGGGCACGCCACCGTCCTCTCGCGTGCTCTCCCAGCCGCTCGGTGGACGGTCCGTCCGGCCCGGCTCGGCCCGGCTCGGCTCGGCCCGGCCCGGCTCGGGGATGCTTCGTTCGGGAACTGCCCGTTCGGGACGGCCCAGAGCGCCGGTCAAGTAGCGCGCGGATCCCATCCACGACCACCCGCACAGGCCATGATCCAGAAGAGTTTGTCGTTGTGTACGCTTTTTGGCCGCAAAAGCGTACACAACGACAAAATTACGCCGATCTTCTCCGGTGGCCGACGTCCATCGAAGCATGCCACCGTTCAGGAGGGATACGTATGGCTACCTGGCCGGCGCTCTAGTCGTCCGGGACGGCCTGTCGTCCGCGGGACGGCCTATGTGGTGGCGACGATCGGCAGGGCGGTCGAGGAGAAGTGCGAGGCCACCCGGTCGTCCACGGGGTCCTGTGCGGGATCGCGGTGCACGGCCAGGTGCCGGTAGAGGGTGTCGCGCTGCGCCGGGATCCGGTCGGCCGCGCGGATGAGATGGATGAGCTCGCTCCGGTTGGTCCGGTGCCGGGCGCCGGCCGAGGAGACCACGTTCTCCTCCAGCATGACCGAGCCCAGATCGTCCGCGCCCATGTGCAGGGTGAGCTGGCCGACCTCCTTGCCGGTCGTCAGCCACGAGCCCTGCAGGTGCGCGATGTTGTCGAAGAACAGCCGGGCCACCGCCACCAGCCGCAGGTACTCGATGGTCGACGCCTGCGTGCGTCCGCGCAGGTGGTTGTTCTCCGGCTGGTAGGTCCACGGGATGAACGACCGGAAGCCACCGGTGCGGTCCTGCACGTCACGGATCATCCGCAGGTGCTCGATGCGCTCGGCGTTGGTCTCCCCGGTGCCCATCATGAACGTCGCGGTCGACTCGAGGCCGAGGCCGTGGGCGGTCTCCATCACCGACAGCCACACGTGCCCGGGCTCCTTCAGCGGGGCGATCGCGTGCCGGGGACGCTCGGTGAGGATCTCCGCGCCCGCGCCGGCGAAGCTGTCGAGCCCGGCGTCCCGCAGCCGGACAATGACCTCGGAGAAGCTCAGCCCGGACGTCCGGGCGATGTGGACGACCTCGCTGGCGCCCAGCGAGTGCAGGGCCAGCCGCGGGTAGGCCCGCTTGATCGCGGCGAAGGTGTTCTCGTACCACTCGATACCGAAGCCGGGATGGTGGCCGCCCTGGAGCATGATCTGGGTCGCGCCCAGCTCGACGGCCTCGCCGCATCTGGCGAGGATGTCGTCGACGTCGCGGACCCAGCCCTCCTTGTGGCCGGGCGCCCGGTAGAACGCGCAGAACCGGCAGGCGGTCACGCACACGTTCGTGTAGTTGATGTTCCTGTCGATGATGTAGGTGACGATGTCGTCCGGGAAGCGGCGACGGCGGACGGCGTCGGCGGCCCGTCCGAGCGCGTGCAGCGGCGCCCTGGTGTACAGCAGCAGCGCCTCGTCGGCGGTGATCCGCCCGCCGTCCGCGGCGTGCGCGAGCACGGACGCGGTCTCCTGGTCGCCGGCCACCGGTGTGCCCGCGACTGCCGTTGTTCCCGCTGCCGCTGTTTCCGGGGCTGCCGCTGTTCCCGGGGCTGCCGCTGTTCCCGGGGCTGCCG
>NZ_CEVIVD010000246.1:1046-2595 GCF_982290655.1 Protofrankia sp. CiP1_Cm_nod3 | reverse complement strand
CGGGCCCGCCTGCACGGACGAGGAGTCACTGCCGGCATCCACAAGGCTCACCCTGCGATGGTACGGCGGGCCACCCCCTCCCGGCGCCGATCCCACCTCCTGCCCACCACGCGCCACGGCCACCGAGCCGGGCCAACGGGACCGTCGACCGGATCGCCGCCCGGCACGGACCGGAGATTTTTTCGGTGCCGGCCAGCGGGCCAGGAAGACGTGAGCGGGTTTCCAACAGTAAGCGCCCGGCACCAGGCCGGATTATCCGGCGGCCCGCCCAACTGATGACACGACCAGTTTCCTCCTGGTTTCGCCCGCCCTGCCGGAATATCCGGACCACAACCGTCAACAGGGAAACACCACCGTGAATGCGCACGTGCCGCGCCGACGTCGACGCACGTGTCGGGGCACCTCACTCTGCGATGCGGCAGGATGGGTAAAAAATTCTTCCAGTGGCGCTGTCCGGACCCGCATATCCGGTCCGGTCACGGCCACATGGCACCAGGAGTCGCATGTGGACGCACTGACCACTACTGGCCCTGACGGCTCGGCATCGGTGGATGTCGACACCGACATGTTGATCATCGGCGCCGGCCCGGCCGGCCTCTTCGGCGCCTACTACGCCGGATTCCGCGGGATGTCCGTGACGGTGATGGACTCGCTGCCCGAAGCCGGCGGCCAGGTCACCGCGATGTACCCGGAAAAGGTGATCTACGATGTAGCCGGGTTCCCCGCGGTGCGGGGCCGGGAGCTCATCGCCGCCCTCGTCGCCCAGGCCGGCGCGTTCTCCCCCAGCTACCTGCTCGGCCAGCAGGCGACCGAACTGGCCCACGAGGCCGATGCCGTCGTGGTCACCAGCGCGCAGGGCACGCGGGTGCGGGCGAAGGCCGTCGTCATCACCGGCGGGCTCGGGACGTTCACGCCGCGCCCGCTACCCGTCGGCAGCGACCATCTCGGCCGTGGCCTGGTCTACTTCGTCCCGAAACTGGACGTCTACGCCAACGCCGACGTCGTCATCGTCGGCGGGGGTGACAGCGCCTTCGACTGGGCGCTCGCCCTGGAGCCGCTGGCCCGGTCGGTGGTCCTCGTCCACCGGCGGGACCGGTTCCGCGCGCACGCGCACACCGTCGAGAAGGTGCTGGCCTCCAGCGTCGAGGTGCTCACGCACACCGAGGTCGCGACCATCCACGGGGACAGCCAGGTGGAGAAGGTCGAACTGCTGAACAACAAGTCCGGCGACCGCCAGGTCCGCCCGGCCCAGGCGATCGTCGCCGCCCTCGGGTTCACCGCCGACCTCGGCCCCCTGACCCGCTGGAACCTGACCGTCGAGAAGCGTCACATCGTGGTGGACACGACCATGGCGACCGGCGTCGAGCGGATCTTCGCCGCCGGCGACATCACCGAGTACCCGGGCAAGGTACGTCTGATCGCCACCGGTTTCGGTGAGGTCGCGACCGCGGTGAACAACGCGGCACCAGTCATCGACCCGTCCGCCAAGGTCTTCCCGGGCCACAGCTCCGACGACGGCCCCGCCGGCTGACACCCCGAAGCACCACCC
>NZ_CEVIVD010000246.1:0-798 GCF_982290655.1 Protofrankia sp. CiP1_Cm_nod3 | reverse complement strand
CCCCTCCAGGGTGTCCGGCCGCCTCGTGACGCCCGGGCGCCCTGACGGCTCGGGCGCCCTGACCGGGCCCTCGACATGCACCGGCCGCGACATCCGTAATTCCCCATTCCCCGCGCCCGGCTTCCGCGTTGCCCGAAGGTGTCGTCCAATATTGTTCTACATTGTCTTGTGTTGTTCAAAGTTGTTTGAAATTATTTGGTGCTGTTCGGCTCGGCACCATGTGGCCGAATCCGAAACGACTCGCCGCCCCGGACAAGTACCCCGCGACGGCGACGTCCCTCCCCGGGTTCCGGCTGAACCAGGGTTTTGCCCGAAACGCTGTCCAGCTGGGCCCGCGCGCGGCTGGGCCCGACAACGGGCCCAGCGTCCGGACGAGCGCTCTCCGACGGCGCTGCCACCCATCCGGCTGACGAGCGAACTCACCATCGCCGACGGCGAGCCATCCGGCGGGACCGCTCTTCACGCCAACAGGCCACTCTTCACGCCAACAGGCCACACCGCGACGAACGGGCTGTTGCCGTCGGGCCAGCCGGCGGCAGTGTGACCGTGTGCCCCGACGAACGCGGCATTACCCGATGGGCGCACCGCCGGCGCAGACTGGTGGGTATGCGGGGTCTACTGGTGATCGGGCACGGCTCACGGCGGGACGAGGCGAACGCGACCGTCCGCGAGGTCGCTCGCCTGCTCACCACATCCGGCTGGGCCACCCGCGCCACACCCCCCGTACCCGGTACCACACCCGCTGCACCCAGCGCCACACCCCCCGTACCCGGCGCCACACCCGCTGGGCCCGGCGCC
>NZ_CEVIVD010000245.1:0-4028 GCF_982290655.1 Protofrankia sp. CiP1_Cm_nod3 | reverse complement strand
CCCTATCTTATTCAGGGATGGAAGGCTATCCATCGGTGGTTTTTTGTGCTTGGTAGCTCCTTTGTGATCTACGGGGGTAGATAGAGGCGGAGCCGATGCCCGGCTGCGAGCTCGTCGATCAGTTCGCGTAATGGGTGGAGCGTGGGGGTGATGGGCCAGGCATGGCAGGCGTGTAGGCGTAGTGAGTATCTCGCCCTGCATGGCCCGATCACGGTGCACCATGTCTGAACAGCGCAAACGCCCCGCACCCACCATCCGGAGGGTCGGGGCGCCACTTCCGCCGGGGCGTGTATCCCAGGGCGCTCACAGCATGCGCTCTGTGGCTTCAGGCGTCAATACGGATACGCCCTGACCGAAGGTCTGCTGGCCGCGGGGGCACATCCCGATTCTCTTGATCGTAGCGAAATGTGCGGGGACGCTGCTCGGCTGCTTCTCGAGGACGTGTGGGTCGATCAGCCCGGCTTGGACAAGCGCGTCGGCGAAGGCGAAGTCCTTCTCGCGACCCGCAACCAGCTTCGCGATCATGCAGTCGTGGGGCTCCAGTTGCATGCCGCGTGTGTCCGTCGCCAGTTGGCGCGGAACGCTGTCAGGACTGCCTGTCGGTCCGTTTCCGGGAGGACGCAGGCGAACGGCGAGTTCTGTCGAAGGTCGCGGGCGTGCGGTGTGGTGGAGGTCAGGATCTCCAGCACCGCGTCGGGACCGGCGTCGAGCATGTCCTGCCAGATGGTGAGCCAGTGCCGGGTCACCCCGCCGAGATGAATCTCAAGCAACCGTGTCAGGTTCTCCCGGGCGGCTTGAAGAACACCGTCCGGATCGGTGACGAGCCGGCCGGCAACGGCCTGATGCAGCCACAGCGAACGGGCCTGGTCGCGGGTCAGTTCATCCGGGAGAAACGGTGTGAGATCGCCGCGGCGGATGCGGCGATGCTTGCCGACAGTGGTATGAGGCAGGAGGCCCCGCCGGCAGAGATCGACCACGTGCTGGCGCGAGCAGCCAAGCAGTTCCGCGACGTGCCCCGTGGTCAGCAGGTCGTCGTCCGGATCGCTCAACAGATCATCACTCACACGGCCAGCATGCCTCGCAGACCCAAAAAACGCAATCTCGGGCGCCTTCACGGTTTCGGGCGGGTCGGGCGGCCCCACAGGGCTTGTGTGGTGCCGCGTCCGTGGGGCTCTCGTTCGACCGTTTCGTCAGGATGCCCTGCCTGGTGAGGTCGGGGTCCTCGTCGGCGGATCGGTGCCGGTTGGTGACCCAGGCGTCGGGCAGGGCGATCCACTCGCTCTCGGCCACCAGTTGGACGAGGCGCCGTCAAGCTACCAGGACTTTTGGTGGCGATCCTACGAGCCGGTCACGATCTGTTCGTCACAGTGCGTGCCTGTATAGGGGCAGACGTCGGGGTCGAAGTTCTCTGTGAGGCCTTCGATGAAGGGCTTCGTCGGGTTTCCGCTGGGATCAAGCCATCGTGCTACCGAAAGCCCGGTGACCTGGCGAACACCCGCGGCCTTGAGGGCGGCGGACACCGACTGTAGACGTCCTCCGCTGACCCAGGTGTCCTCGAGCAGAAGCACGTGGCGGGGGCCGGTAGGAGACACGACGAAGTGCGCTGGATTGAACGACCGCGGATCGTCGATCGTCTCGCTCACGCGTACGGGCACATGCGGGACCCGTCCCATGAACTGTGAAGCAATCTGTGCGAGCGGGTGCGTGCCCGGCCGGCCGGACAGCGACGGGACGTAGGCCCAGGAATCCGGGTGCGTGCCGGCGCGGTCCGCGATGCAGTTCCAGTGCGCGACCACGGCATAGGTCAGAAGAGACGAGACCAGATGATAGCTCGTATCGCCGCCGCGCTTGTAGGCGTGCATCGTCTGACCCGACTGCGCACCCTGCCACGCGTAGGTGACGAATCCGAGGTGATCCGCCAAGCCAGCGCTACCTGCTCGCCCGGCGCACCTGTAACAGGTGGGGTAGGGCGGGTTCGGAATCCCTGTGCAGATGCCGCAGGTGACTCCGGGTACCCATCGGGTGTTGTGGAGGAACGGGCTTCCTGTGCTGCCGATGAAGTCACGGAGAGTGTCGAGAATGGGCGAGTGGGTGACCATCAGACGGTGATCTGGCTGAGAACCGCTTCCAGTTGGCTCGGGCGTTCGGCGAGCTTGTCGACCACGGCTGTCACCTCGGCGATCGACGACGCGACGTACACGTCGGGACGACCGACGAGTTCCCTGCCCCACTCGGTGCTGTCGACGACGAGATCGGTCAGGATCACCGGCCGGCCGTGGTGCACCGCCATCCGGGCCTGAATGCGGGCGCCGCTGCGTTCCCCCGCCTCGACGACGATCGTGGTGATGCCGTAGCCGGACATCACCGCGTTGCGCATCGGGAAGTTACGCTGCTGAGGCGGCGCGTCCGGCCAGAACTGCGACAGCACCAGCCCTGTTTTCGCGATGCGCTCCTGAAGCCCGCGGTTGGCGGCCGGGTAGCACCTGTTGATCCCGGTGCCGATGACGGCCACGGTGCGTCCACCGCGGGCGAGGGCGGTCTCGTGGGCGGCGGTGTCGATCCCCGCCGCGAGACCGGCAACCACCGTGAGATCCATCGACACCAGCGTGTCAGCGATGGACCTGGCCATCTTCAGGCCCCGCTCCGACGCCTTGCGCGAACCCACGACGGACACGGCCCTGTCGTCGGCGAGCAGGCGGCCGCGGGCGAACAGGAACGGGGGAGCCTCGTGGATGTCGCGGACGCGTGCCGGATAGCGCTCGTCGGCGATCGAGAGGAACTCCAGCCCGGCCGCGCGCCAGCCACGAACCTCGTCCCGCGCCCGGTCGAGCAGCACGGTATGGTCGTCGTCGCCGAAGAGGCTGTCAGCGACAAGCTGTGCCCGCGCCGCCGTAGCACTCCCGCTCTCCAGCACGGCACCGGCGAGCTGAAGCCAGCTGAGCCCGCGCGGCCGCTGCCGAAGCAGCGCGACGAGCTCCGCCTGCTCCTCGATGCCCGGCTCCGCCACGCCGTCAGCGTAGTGGACGCGAGCGCCGCGGGCGGGCAGCCATCCCATGATGCGATCGAACATACATGCGAATATACGTGTGGTCGCTGACAGCTCCGGGAAGCCTCGCCCGTGTCGCTCGGCAGATCATCATTCGCGCGGCCGGCATGCCTCGCAGACCCAAAAAACGCGATCTCGGGCGCCTTCACGGTTTCAGGCGGGCCGAGCGGCCCCACCGGACTTGTGCGGTGCCGTGTCCGTGGGGCTCGGTCGGTCGTCTCGTCAGGATGCCTTGCCGGCGAGGCCGGGGTCCTCGTCGGCGGATCGGTGTCGGTTGGTGACCCAGGCGTCCGGCAGGGCGATCCACTCGCTCTCGGTCACCAGTTGGACGAGGGCGCCGTCGAGGCGCGGCGGGCGGGTCGGCTCGGTCGTCGGGCACAGCACCCACAGCGGCCGGCCGCCGGCGCGGGCCCGCTCGGCGAGCGCGAACAGCACGTCCAGCCCGCGGCCGCCGTAGCGGCCGAACACGCCGGCGTCGTGCAGCAGCAGCGGCGCCGGCCGGCCGCCGGGCCCGGTGCGGCCGCGCTCAGTGCGGCCGGGCCTAGCGCCGTCGGGCCTAGCGCCGTCGGGCCTAGCGCCGTCGGGCCTAGCGCCGTCGGGCTCGGTGCGGCTGGCGGGGGTGTCGACCAGTTCGGCGAGCGGTGGTGCGGCCCGCTCCCAGGCCGTCCGGACGTACTCGGCGAGGTTGCCGGCCTCCCGGCTGCCCGGCTCGGCGGCGTCGGCGCGCAGAATCGTCGCCCAGGTCGGCCTGGGCCGCGGGTCGACCTCGGCGTGCAGCGCGTCGAGGAACACGGCCGCGACGTCGACCGGCTCGGCGGCGAACCGGTGCGGTCTGGCCAGCTCCGCGCGGGCGGCCAGATAGTGGTTGCGCCGGACGGTGAGCGCCCGGAAACCGCCGGCCTCGGCGGCGGCGGCGAGCCGCTGCTCGGCGAGCGCCGCGGCCGCCCGGTCGGGGCTGTCGAACACCGTGCGCGCCGGCCGA
>NZ_CEVIVD010000244.1:4373-5012 GCF_982290655.1 Protofrankia sp. CiP1_Cm_nod3 | reverse complement strand
GTGAGGTACAGGCGGTGATGCTCGGCCGGGCGTGGCTGCTCAGCGGATACAACTCGTTACGAGAAGCCGGTGACCCGGTCATCAACAACGAGGGCAGACGCGGCCCCGGGAAGACGGAGACGCTGGGGCCGTTCATCGAACGGGTCAGCGGCCGCGGCCACCTGAGCAAGGCCGGGGCATTCCTCACCGGTCGAAGATGGATCAACAACTTCGCCGGCGACAAGCATCACGGACTGCGGATCCCGAACCGCGGCTACCTTGTCAGAGCGGCCGGGTCGGCACGCCACGCGGACGACCGTGACCCCCGCCGGGCCGGGGCGCTGTTCACGCGGATGCCTGGTCTGCCCAGCGTGCCCGACCTGTTCCGCTGGTCCTCGGCCGCGTCCGGTGAGGTGCTTGTGGCCTACAGCGTCGGTCTGCAGGAGGAGCGTGACGGCCGGCGTCCGTTCGCCGATGCCGTGTGCGACGCGGACACGTTGCGCTCCCTGACGGATCTCATCGACCCGCGGCCCCGGGACACCGCCCCCGGGCAGCCGAGGGACGAAGGACGGTTCCAGGCGACGCTCCGGTTCCGGCTCGTCGCGAGCGATCAGACGCTCGAACGGGCCCGTGGATCGGCGGCCCACATCCAGGCCAGGC
>NZ_CEVIVD010000244.1:1330-4050 GCF_982290655.1 Protofrankia sp. CiP1_Cm_nod3 | reverse complement strand
CTGCCACGGCGGAGCCGCCGGGCGACCCCGGTGCGCTGGAACCGATCGTGGTACCGACGGATATCGACGGGGTCCGCAGGACCGTCGCGTCGTCGCTGCTCGCCGTGCCGGGGGTGGCTGACGTGGAGGCGGTTGTCGTGCTGGCCGGCCCCGGCATGAACGCGATGAACGCCGGTCTGCTGCTCGCGGGCACCGACGTCGCGACCGCGCTGGGCTGCCCGGTCCATGTCGGCGCCATGGTCGAGGCCGACGACGGCGGGACGCGGGTCGAGATCGACAGGGACCAGGTGGCCGCGCTGCCCGGCTACCCGGACGTGCTCGCCCGGGTAGCGCTGGAGCATCTGGCGAGCCTGGAACTCGCCGCCGCCGCGGACACGCTGCGCCGGGGCGGTCAGCGGCTCGCACCTCTCGCGGCACGGGCGGAGAGGATCCGGGACGCCTTCATCGGCGACTTCCCCGGTCCCGTCGCCGTGAGGCGGGCGGAGGTGGCCCGGCGCATCGAGCTGATCAAAGTTCTGACCGGGAAACACACCGACGATGGGCACCGGGACGGCGCGAGGAGGCACACCGGCCCGCCGCCGGCCCGCCGTACCCTCGTCGACGACTGGCACGCGCTGCATCTGGCGATGACGGTCGCCGACCGGCTGCTCGGCCCAGGCTGGTACACGCCCGATCTCCCGATCAGCCGGTTTGCCTACCAGATCCGCTCGGACGCGGTCACCACACACGGCACGGAACTGCAGACCTTCGCGGCGGCGCTGAACTCGCATCAGAACCGGGTGCGCCACTGGAACCCGGTTCACCGGATCAGAATCCGCACCTGCGGCGACCTGCTGTCCGCCGTCCAGCGCGAACTCGACGGCGAGCCTGCTCCGGCCCGCGACTCGCTGCGCGAGGATCACCAGCGACTGACCGACCAGCTCCGCTCCTGGGCCGAGGTCGACACCAGGGAACTGGACGAACCATCGCCGTAGGCCGGACATCGGCCGGCGACAGCCAGGTGCCCGCCGGATGCGCCTGCCCGAAGCGGTAATCCCATGATCATGTGGTCGTTGGGTGGGTGGCGCGGGTGATGGCTATGGGTGTGTTCGGCCGGGTGTACACTGACGACTGCTCGGTGTTGTGGAATAAGTCGACTGGTGTCACAGGTTCCGATCAGATGATCGTACAGTAGTTGATGCTTGTTCCGATTCGGATTGAAACATTGATGTTCAGTAGAGAAAAGCTTGGGTTGGTATTTTTCATCCCGCGTGTTAGCGAGAGTAGGGTCGTCGGTATATTTACCGTACGGCCCTATTTTTTCTGGTTAGACGTCGATAGAAACGGAGTGTAGGTGCGTGTAACTTAATGTAATTATTCATTTTGAACCAATTTCACGTTATTGGCTAAACCCAAGCTTTACTCTACTAAACATTCGGCTTTATGCAATCTAAGGCAGGGGTTTTTGCATGTCATTTTTTTCCACGGGGTCGAGTGATTTTCCTCCCCCGGATTCTGACGGCCCTTTTTATCATTTTCTAGTCGCGATATTTCAGGTGGCACTTCCACTGGCGCGTCCGCCGGCTCGTATCTTGCGTCGCATTTTTCTGTGGATCGCGGCAAAATTGCAGAAGAAGCTTCGCGTTGTAGTCGCTGCTTTTCGTGCTTCGTCTCGTGATCGGGAAATGCGTTCGTTCGAAATTTCGCCAAGCGTTCCGCGGGATGACGCCGGCGACATCGTCGACGCTTATTCATATCCCATGATCAGTGTTACCTCCAGGGTGAGCGCGACTAACAGATAGATGCCATCGATCAGTCGCTATCCGTAATCGGTGGGGTCTGTCGGGCGCGGATCGCTCAGCTGCCACATCCGGTGAGTGGCTGTGCCGGTCGCCATGCCCGTCGTGCCAGGGGACCCCGTCCACCGGCACGACGGGCATGGCTGCTCATCACGAGATGGTCGCCGTGTTCGAGGAGTCCGCGCTGACGGCGGTAAAGCTGAACAGCCTTACCGCCGTCAGCGCCAGGTCGTGCGCCGACCACAACACCTTCAGCCCGTGCCGTCCCGGCGCCGTCGTGACCTTCCGCCGGCGCCGGAACGAGGACACCCAGGACGTTCGACTCGAGTAGGGCCGTGCGCCGCTCCTCCGTCAGGTCGAACACCAGTGTTGGCCGACCCGGTCGTGGAGCGTGCAGGAGCGACGTGTAGGGATCGAGATCGGCGACGACGAACGCGGTGAAGGCACGACCTCGCGGAGCAGAGCGGAAGTGTAGTTGATGAGGATGTCGACGAGGTCGAGGTCAGGGCGCTCATGTCGCTGAAAGCCGAGTTCGTCGGGAAGTAGGAGGTGGATACTCCCGTTTTGAGCGGTGCGACGTGTAGGTGGCTTCCGTCATCCCGACAGCGGTTTTCACCTACGGCAGCCGAGGCTGTAGGTGGTTATCGTCGTTTTGGCAGCGGTTTTCACCTACGGCCGTCGGTGTCGGCCGAGGCTGTATGTGGTTTCGCCTATGGCTGGGCGGTTCGTGCGCCTGATGCTCATGACCAGCGGGGGATTGGCGATTCTTCGGCAGGGCCATCCGAATCCAGGCCCGTCGCGACCGTCATGGCGCGCCGTAGCCGTGGTCATGTCAGGCTGGTGGACAGAATGCGGTCTGTCTGAGAAGCAGCGCGGCAGAGCACTGCGTTCAGGCATTTTCCCAGCTCACAGCCCTACGCTGAGGATTGCCTATGGCGATCG
>NZ_CEVIVD010000244.1:0-763 GCF_982290655.1 Protofrankia sp. CiP1_Cm_nod3 | reverse complement strand
CCCGTGTGCCCGGCGTCGCGGTGGCGTTCGGCCTCGGCCAGCGCGTCGAGCCAGGACCGGCCCCGCCGGTAGGCGAAACTCACTTCCACGGACGCGGCGTCGAGCTGGTCGTGGCAGACCTCCAGGAAAGCGCGTTGGGCGATGCGGTCACGGACGGTGGGCAGCCCGAGGATTCTGCGTCGTCCGCCGCGGTGAATCGTGGCCAGGCGCAGCGGCTGCGGTTCGTAGGCGCCGGTGGTGAGCTGGTCGGCGAGCCGGTCAAGACGCGCGCCGAGCTGCCGGGCGAAGTCCGCGACGGTGAGGCCGTCGGCGCCCGGCATCCCGCTGCCGGCGGCGACCCGTGCCCACGCCGCCCACAGCACCGCCGGCTGGCCCATGGCCGCCCGCACGTCCCGCGGGGCCGCGGGCTGGGGGCCGTCGTCGCGCGACGGGCCGCTGCCGCCGGACGCCCGGTGGTTATGGAGGGTGGTGGAGCGGCGTTCCGCCCGACCGAACCAGCGAACCATGTGCTCTGCTCCTTCGTCACGACCGGGCTGCCGGCCGGTACCGCTGTCAACCGATGCAGACGGACACGCCCGGCCACCACCACAACCTCCGACACGCCGAAGAACGCGGGAGGTTGTGGTGAGAGATCGACATGTATTCTGACGTGCGGTAACGCAGGATCGATAGATCCTTTCCCCTTGATCCAAAAGATCTTCCGAAGGAGGTTGTGGTTGGATCTTGCAAACCCCCAGCTCAGACGGGGTACAATTCGGACAGC
>NZ_CEVIVD010000243.1:1946-4636 GCF_982290655.1 Protofrankia sp. CiP1_Cm_nod3 | reverse complement strand
AGATCGTCCAGGTCGGTGGTGGTGAACCTCCACTGGAACGGCTGTGCCGTGGCGTTGTAGCGGTCTTCGAATGCTCGGAGCCGGTCGGTGACCTGGGTGAGGTCGGTGAAGTCGTTGGGTGAGACGACTTTGCGTGGGTCTGTTGCATCCGCAGAATCCTTGGTCAGGCATGGCGGATGGATGCGTCGATGTGTTGTCCGTCCGCCGGTCCCCGTCTCGGAGTTCACCGGGTTCCGGTTCCCGCCCGAGGGGAAGCGTGCTGGCGGTCCGCTGGTACCGCGCTGCTACGCCCTGTTAGGGTGCGTATCGAGTCGCGATCAAGGAGTGGTCCGCGCGAGTTCCTTGATCCAGATCATCGAGGCGCGGAGCTGGAGACCCGCAAGATAGCTGCCCGGGGTCTTGTCATAGCGAGTGGCGATACCCCGCCAGTCCTTCAGCTTGTTGATCAGACGTTCGACGGTGTTCCGTTCCTTGGACAGGTCGGCGTCGTGGCGGACGGGCCGGCCACCCCTGCGGCCCTTGCGCTTCCGGTGGGCGGCCTGGTCGGCCTTCTCCGGGATGACCGCCCGGATACCGCGTCCGCGCAGGTAGGCCTGGTTGGCGCGGGACGAGTACGCCGTGTCCCCGGCGACCGCGCCGGGCCGGGTACGCGGCCGGCCGACCCGCCCGGGAACCCGGAGCCGCGCCAGTACGGGGACGAACCACGGGCTGTCCGCGGCCTGCCCCACGGTCAGGACGAACGCCAGCGGCCGGCCCCGCCGGTCGGCGGCAAGGTGGACCTTGCTGGTCTGCCCGCCCCGGGACCGCCCCCAGCAGGGCGGCTGTCAACCGGAGGCGGCGTCGACGCCGGCGGCGTCGCCGTTCCCGCCTCGCGGGGTCGTCCTCGCCGTCCCGCCCGTCGTGTCCGTCCGGGCCGCCCCTTTTTCCGGGCCTTCCCCTCCTCCCGCACGGCGGCTTTCTCCAGGGCGGTGAGGACCTCATGGTCCAGGTGCATCCCGGCGGCGTCGTGGTGGGCCCGGGCGGTGGTGGAGTCCACGCTGACCACCGACAGGTCCACCGCACCTCGCGTCCCGGCCTGGGCGATCAGACCCCGCAACAGGGCGTCGAAGACACCGGCGTCCCGCCACTGCCGGAACCGGTTGGACACCGTCGGCCAGGCCCCGAACTCCCTCGGCATCTCCCGCCACTGCCCACCCGTCCGGAACCGCCAGACCACCCCCTCGAACTGCGCCCGCAGCCGCGCCGGGTACGGGCCGAACCCGCCGACCGGCAGGTAGGGCTCGATGAACGCCCACTCCTCATCTGTCAGTTGCGCCCGCGTCATGCCCGACGGTCTACCCGGCCAGACCCGCCACCCGAACGAACCCCACAGACCGATCACAACCCGATACGCGCCCTAGTCCTCACCACACGCGGCCGCCCGTTGCCGCTTAGCGTGAGGTGCGCATACTGGGCCGCCAGGTTGCTCCTGCTCAGCCGGCCGGGAGGCGCAGGACGATCTCGACCCGGCGGTTGAAGGCCTGGCCTTCGGGGTCGGGTGAGCCGTCGGGGTTGGTTTCCTCGGCGAGAGGGCTGGTGCTGCCCATGCCGATGGCTGTGACCTCGGTGGCGTTGACGCGGTGGTCGAGCAGATAGGCCCGGACGACGCCGGCCCGGCGTTCCGACAGTGCCTGGTTCACGCTGGCCGTGCCGGTCGAGTCGGTGTGGCCGCGGACTTGGATCCTGCCGCCGGGAAACCTGGAGTTGATCAGCTTGATGGTGTTGTCCATCGTGTCAGTGCTGCCGATGGTGTTGCTGCCGGTCGCGAAAAGGTTGTCGCTGTTGAACACCACGATGACGACCTTGACGCCGGCCGTGTCCCGGGCCAGCAGAAGGCTGCCGGAGATTCCGGTGAGGTCGATGTCGGTGGAGCCCGGCAGTCGATATAGCGATCCGTTGACGAGCCGGCTACCGCTTTCTGGCTCGTTCGCAGTGCCGATCTGGCACGGGATCCGCAGCGCCAGCCCGGCACCGAAGTCCTGCGTGCCGCAGGTCGGGTCCGGCCCGCCGTCGCCGTCGTAGTCGTCCAGTCCCGGCTGCGCTCCCGCCGGCAGGGTGGTCGCCGCGTCATCGGGAGCGACGTGCGCCGTGGGTTCGGCGGACGTGGCCGGGGTGGGCGCAGAGTTCGCGGGCCTCGTGTCCGGCCCGCCGCCAGATCCCCCGCATCCGGTGCAGCCCACACCGAGCGTGACCGCCGCAGCGAGTAGACGCCACCTGTGAAACCGCTTCATGTGCACCCCCAGAAGGTCACGCAGGCGCAGCGTAGCCGCCCGGCGGAGCGGCCGGAAAGCACGAGCATTGTCGGCCATCCGTCTGTCGACGGAAATGGGGAACACGGTTGACATCGACGCACCGTGAACGAGTCAGTATCGGAAGCGGTCGTCCGATCCGGGTGGGCGCAGCCGGTAGTTGTCACCGGGGCGCTCGGCGGTCAGCCGGCGACGACTCCGTCGACTGGTGCGGGAGGGCACGGTCCGGAATCTCGGGGAGGGCCAGCGGTACCGGTCGCGCCGGCCACGGTCGTGGCGGAGCCGGGCGCCACCCGAGGCCGAGCAGGCGGCGGGCCGCGGCGACCGCCGCGGCCACGATGATGGCCGGGGCACCCCCCGCAGCCCGCCGGCCACGACCAGCGGGTGAACCCGGCCCCGGGG
>NZ_CEVIVD010000243.1:0-1457 GCF_982290655.1 Protofrankia sp. CiP1_Cm_nod3 | reverse complement strand
ATCAATCGAACCGTGGTTATCGGTGAGATCGATCATGGTCTGGGGGGCTCGGTGGCCGTGATGCGGGCGGCGTAGACCCGGTGCGCCTTGCGCTCGGCCGGGCCGGCGGACTCGGCGGCGAGGGCGGCGCTCTGGTGCAGCGCGGCGCGGTGGAGTTCGAGTGGGGCCGCGAGGCGGACGGTGTGGCCTTGGCCGCGGCGGATGGTCCGTCCGGCGCTGATCGCCTGGCGGACGGCCGCGTCGCCGGCGGTGCGTAGGTGATCGGCGAGCAGGCCGGGCAGGTCGAGGACGATCTCCGGGCTCGGTGCGGGCACCTGGTGCGGCTCGTTGGCCTCGATGGGGAGCGTGTCGAGCTCGTCGGGCAGGTCGCGGGCGCCGGCGGCGTCCAGGATGCGGCGGATGGTCTTGGGTGCGACCCGGTGCCGGCGGGCGAGGGCCTTGACGGCGGCGCCGTTGCGGTACGCCTCCACCACGGCGGCGGCCTGGTCCTCGTCGAGGGCGGTGGGGCGGCCGAGGGTCTTGCCGGCGGCTTCGGCGGCCGCGACGCCCTCACGGGTGTTCTCGCTGATCATATCGCGCTGGAACTCCAGCACGGCGGCGAGGACGGAGACCATCATCTTGGTGCCGGGATCGTCGCTGGCGAGGTCGATGCCGGACAGCAGGCCGGACTCGACGCGCAGGTGCAGACCGCGGCGGATGAGCACGGGGCGCAGCGCGAGGATGTCGGCGACGGAGCGGAAGAGCCGGGCGGCGTCGGCGATGCGGATGGTGTCGCCGACGCCGGCTTCGTGCAGCAGCTTGGTGAAGCCGCTGCGTTGAAGGGAGAGCTGGCGGCTGGAGGTGGCGGGGTCGTCGTAGGCGGGAGCGCCGGCGGCCAGCAGCGCGGCCAGGGCGTGACGCTGGCGGGCGTCGGTCTGCTTGTCGGTGGAGTGGCGCAGGTAGATCCGGTCAACCATGGGCGGCCTTCCCCCGGGGTGGCCGGGCGGCTCCCGGCGGGTGTCCACAAGCCCATCGTAGGGGCGAAATGGGGAGGCGTAATTCTTGACCGGATCCGATTGGATCGGCGGGCCGTTTCCGCTGGTGGACGGCGCACGCGGATTGGATCCGCCCGTGGGGGCGTAATCGGCCGATAACGCCCCCACTTGCAGATTGGCTCGCACTGGGATCGCGTGACGACCGTTACGCTCTGCTCCTGGCCATATTGTCGCACCAGATAGCCAAGAGGCGTGGGCTATGTTGCGGGGATGATTACCGGGACGGCATCGCGCCACACACGGATTGGTGACCCGGTGCTCTTCTGAGCGCCGTACGGGCCGGTGCGGGCCCGCTGCTCGGTCGAGGATCTTGCGCTGCTGCGCGGGCTCCGCCTCCGTCGTGTTGATCGCAGGTTCGACACATCAACCACGACAGGAGGATTCATGCCCTGCAAGACGCTGCAGATTCCCACCGCGGACGGT
>NZ_CEVIVD010000242.1:1166-4792 GCF_982290655.1 Protofrankia sp. CiP1_Cm_nod3 | reverse complement strand
TGTCCATTCACGGGTGCGACCCGTTGTGATGTTGTTTTAGGCGGTGGTGGCGAGGGCGGGGGCTGGATGTTGGTCCGGGGTACGGGGAGCCAGGGCTTGCCCGCGAGGGCCGTCGTGATCGCTTCGATGGCGCGTAGGCCGTGGTCGGAGGCGGAGACGAGGTAGGAGCGCACGCGGCAGTAGGCGGCGAGGGTCGCCGGGGTGTGCCAGTAGCCGGAGACGGCCTGGTGGCGTTTCGGGAGCCGTAGCGCCTGCTCGCAGGCGTTGTTCGTCCACGGAATCCTGACGTTGGTGGCGAACAGCCAGACCCGGTCGGCGATGGTGGCGAACCGGGTCGCCAGCACGTGGCCGGGATGGTGGGCACCGTCGGTCCAGTCCCGGCAGCGGTTGGTCAGCCGGCCCCACTCGACGTCCTTGTCGTAGCGGGCGCGCAGGGCGGCGAGCAGGTCCGCGTCCAGGCGGTCGTGTCCGGCGGCGCGGGCGGCGGCGACCTCGCGGTAGGCCTCGCGCAGCAGGTCGATGAGCCGGCCGGCCCAAGCCTGGACCTTCGGGTCGAGGTTCACCACCCCGCGTAGGTGGCGAATGAGGTGGGCGCAGCATTCCTGGACGCCGGCGAGCTGGGCGTCGCACTGGTACCAGCCGGCGTAGCCGTCCCGGACCAGGTAGCCGCGGAAGCCGGACAGGATCTGCAGGCCCTCGATCGCCTCCGACGAACGGGAGTGGGTCGGCGCGTACCAGACCAGTCCGGGGGCCGGGGTGCGCACGGTGACGATGTGCGGGGTCCCCGCCAGCGCCCTCCCGGCGTCGTCGACGTCGCGGCCGAGCACGTTGACCGCCCTCTCGTCGCCGCACAGCACGTCCTCGGCGCCGAGCGCCGTCCTCATCGCCGCGTCGAACCCGGCCGCGTCCCGCGTGGCGGCGAGCCGTTCGACCGCGCGGGCGACGAACCCGGACGACACCGGCACGCCCAGCAGGGCGGCGATGAGCATCGCGGCCCGCTCGACCGGCACGTTGCCCTCGGTGGCCAGCAGCACCGCGGCGGCGTTCAGCCGCGGCCCGTAGGACACACAGCCCGCCCTCGCGTGCGGCACGACCGCGGCCGTGACCTTCCGGCAACAGACGCACCGCCGCCGCGGCAGCGCCCACTCGACCTTCTCCAGCACGGGTTCGAGCACGTCCCACAGCTGCGCCCAGCCATCGCCCAGCACCTCAGCCTCGGAAAGATCCGCCTGGCACGACGAGCACTGGTCCGGCGGGTCCGCCCGCAACGATCGGTCCGGATCCGCATCCCGGGCCAGCCCCGACCCCGGATGACCCGGCTGCCCACCTGGTTTCCGGTCCTTCGACCGGACCCCCGCTCCGAGGCCTGCCGTGCCCGACGCTGCGCCTTCGCTCCGATCGGCTCCCTCGATGGCGGCGTCGAGGAGTTCGTGCTGTCCATCCCGAGGCGCCGCCGCAACTGCGCGACCTCAAGCTCCAGCCGCCGGCGTTCGGCCCGCTCCACGGCAAGCTCCGCCTCACGGCCGGCCAACTCCACCGCATGCCGCTGGGCCGCGTCCTCGACCACCCGACGCAGCCGGCCGTTCGTCTCCGCCAACCGGCCGTGCGCCCCGGTCAGCCGCGCGACGGCCTCCGTCAACTCCCCGACCCGCGCCTCCGCCGCGACAGCCCGCGACTCGAACGACGCGAGACGCGACTCGAACGACGCGGACGGGTCAGCCACAACTCCAGATCATGCCCAGCCGGCGGCCACGATCAAGCAACACCCGCGACGGGTTTCCTCAACGCGAACACCCAGGTCAGCGGACCACGATCCGTCACCCGTGAATGGACACTCCTGTAGTCGTCCGGCTACAGGTTCCGGTCAACTGCGAAGACCTGAAGTCTGACGAATCCTCGTTCACCAAGACTTTTCGCGGCGAAGTCGCTCCAGCAACAAAAAGTTTGAATTACTACTGTCAATTTCAAAAGACTCAATTATTGCCCCAGAATGATCCGTTCTTACCGAGGAAACCAGTATCCCATATTCATACACGGCATCAAAGCGAAGGTTTCCGCCTTCGTCGAACTCCCGGAATGCCCCATGGGGGACATTCTCCCTAAAATAAGATTCTCCCTTTATTTTACCCGAAGGGTACCAATCCCGCGCAGGCCTTTCTTGCAACCCTCGACGATAGCCGATCTCCGAAATTCCCCGACCGGGAACTTCTTCGTACCCTATACCCGTAAAAAGAGCACCGCGATGGGTGTACACCATATTTTCATCGAAATCAAGTTCTGCGTCGGGAACTCTCAGCACGCCCACTTCACCGTCTTCGCTCATGGAATTTCCTCCGCGCCTCGCGTGAGAAATGAACAGTAGGAACATCTGCCAATCGATGCTCCCTGCTCTGCACCGCGAAGACGCACATTATAGATCAAAAAATCTTCGATGCTAGAGCCAGCCCTCGCCCACAACCCCTGGTTGATCGCATTTATTTCAGAGTGAGCACCCGGGATACCTTTTCCTGATACGTAAGAACCTGTTTTGAATCTTGTAAGCATGCATGGAGCGTGCCCTTCGCCGGATGATCGACATGACTGGGCGAAATTTGATCATTACTGTCGGGGTATGTCGCGGTCGCATCATTACCCATCAGATCTGTCCGACGGCGAGTGGGCGCTGGTCGAACCGCTGCTGCCGCCGATAAGCAAGGATGGTCGGCCTGAGGAACACCCCCGCCGGGAGATTGTGAACGCGATCCTCTACGTGGCGCACAACGGCGGAGTGTGGCGGTCGCTGCCGTCGGATTTTCCGCCCTGGCAGACGGTCTACGGTTTCTTTTACCGATGGCGGAAGAAGGGGGTGACGGTGAAGTTGCACGACGCTCTGCGTGACAAGCTGCGCACGCTGGCGGGCCGGGACGTCGCACCCACCATGGGAATCATCGACTCCCAGTCTGTCAAGGGCGCGCAGACCGTGGGCAGGGGCTCCCGAGGCTACGACGCCGGTAAGAAGGTCAACGGCCGCAAGCGTTTCTTCATCGTCGACACCCTCGGCCTGCTGCTCGCCGTGCTGGTCGTCCCAGCCGGCGTCCAGGACCGCGACGGCGGCCGGCGCGTCCTGGTGGACCATTACTTCGCTCACCGGCGCTGCCGTCATCTGTGTGCCGACGCCGGTTTCGCCGGCTGGTTCGTGGAATGGGCCGCCACCATCATGAGAACCACCGTATCGATCATCCGAAAGAAACCCGGACAGAAACACTTCGAGGTCCTCCCGAAAAGGTGGATCGTTGAACGCACCATCTCCTGGATCACCGCGCATCGTCGCCTCGCTCGAGACTACGAACGCGAACCCGCCACCTCCGAATCATTTATCCATTGGGCGATGATTCGTATCATGACCCGCCGTATCGCGCGCCAGACGCCGATCAAGCGCTGGACGCCTCTCGCAGTTACACACAGTGAGTAAAATCAAGATTCAAAACAGGTTCTTATACGACTGCGCAGGCTGATCGATGGGCGGCACACGATCAACCTACGGGGTGTCACCCACCGCGAGCACCGCACAGTCACAGCGCTTGTCACCCAAACGACCCGACCTGCGTCAACACGAGACAATCAAGAGACCTGGCCGGTTACATTCT
>NZ_CEVIVD010000242.1:0-574 GCF_982290655.1 Protofrankia sp. CiP1_Cm_nod3 | reverse complement strand
GCTGCCTCAACGGAGTACTCCTGGGCAGCGAAATGCAAAGGCGTATACCCTTTGATATCTACAGCATTAGGATCATACCCCTCCGCAAGAAGCTCTGCGATCTGTACGGCATCGTTATCTATTGCCGCGTAATGCAGCGGGGTACGCTTCATCCGATCCATCTTTCACCTCGAATCCTCATAGCGATGAGACCTATTGGAAGAACGATCCTCCAACTGGTAGATATCCGGATTGTTCTGATGTTCGATAACCTCCTCACGAGTCCACCCTTCCCGCCTCGCCCGTTCCTGCGTCCGCCTCCATTCATGGCCCGGCTTGTGACCAATGTCAGGCTTCCCCTTGATAGGCTGGCGCGTATTTGGATCAATTAGATTTCCGTCAGCATCCCGCTCGGCATTCTCATAGATCTTCTCCTTCACTTTTTTTCGTAGCGTAACCCGGTCAGCCGCCGGATCATTGCTCTTCTTGCGAGCTTCAAGGATAGTAACGCCATCTAGTAGCTCATCAAGACCAGGGAAGATCGCAATCGTCAGGTCCCGCTCGTCCGCGGGGAAGACCGTGGTCAGGGCATCCG
>NZ_CEVIVD010000241.1:1890-4820 GCF_982290655.1 Protofrankia sp. CiP1_Cm_nod3 | reverse complement strand
GGTGAGGGCCGCTGGGCTGGGGGTGGTCGCAGGGCGTTACAACGGGGGGGCCGATAATTCGTTAGCGGCGGCGGCATCCGGCACCTGACCCCGGCCGAACCGGCATGATCACAATCTGTCACGGTCATGTTTTCGCGCGCCAGGCGACAGCCGGGGCACCCGGGAAGGCGGAACGGGAGCCCGGAAGCACGACAGGCGGCCCGGGGACGTCCAAGGGGGAACCCGGGGAGCACGCGGGAGGCCCGGGCCGCGTCGGCGGCCCCACGGACATGACGGGGAGTGAGAGGTATCAACACGGCCGGGATGTTGACACAACCGGGCCATCGACATGATCCCGACAGCGCCAGAGACTGGGGCTGTCACGCGGACATCGCGAACATCTGGAGTCGCGCATGGGCGTCGATCGGCGCAGGCTCGGGCTGGTTGCCGGGCTCGTCGCGGCGGGACATCTGGTGAGCACCTTCCCCGGGCGCGTCCGGGGCGCGCAGGATCTGACCGGCCTCACCACCGCCATGCGGGCGCTGGTCGACGGTTACGGGTCCACCGCCCCGGCACAGACGGCCCTGCAGGCGTGGAACCTCGACCGCCACATCGCCGTGTCCCAGGCGGGGGCGATCCGTACCAGGCATGACTGGCAGGCCCTGCACTCCCGCACCCTCGTGCTGGAGGGCAACGCGCTCATCGACGCCGGTGACGTCTGCTCCGGGCTGCGCGCGCTGGCCCAGGCCGAGTCGGTCGCCGCGAGCATCGGGGACTGGCCGACGATCGCGCACGCCCACGCCGTGCGGGCGATGGCCGCGCGGGGGCTGCAGCGCTGGCGGAGCGCGCTGGCGCTCGCCGTGGAGGGGCAGCGGTACGCGGGCAGCACCCCCGCCGCCGTGATGCTGGCGGTCGCCGAGGCGGGCGCGCGGGCGCGTCTCGGCGACACCCTCGGTACCGTCGCCACGATCGGCCGGGCGCAGGAGCTGATGAGCCGGCTGCCCACCGAGAAATACGGCGCCCCCGCCTACTCCCTCGACAGCTACCATCCGGCGCTGTTCGTGACGATGGCCGCCAGCGCCCTCGTCCTGGCCGGGCAGATCTACGCGGCCGCGCCGTTCCTGGCCGAGGCCCGCGAGCGGGTCGGTGGCGTGGACGGCGCCGGAGGCCGCGACCAGGGCGTCGGCTGCCTGGCCCCGCTGGTGCACGTCATCTGCGCGGACGCGGCGCTGCGCCGGGAGCGGCCGGACGTCGAGGAGGCCGAGCACCATGTCACCGGCGCGGTGGTCGCCTCGTCCGCCCGGCCGGCGGCCTGGATGGGCAGCGAGGTGTCCCAGCTCGCCGAGGGCGCCGCCCAGCACGGCGCCGACTGGTCCGACCTGGTCGCGTTGACCTCGGCCTGGGGCGGCTCCTCGGAAGAGGCCCCGGCCTGACGGGATCTGTCGGATATCCGTTGGGGTATGGGCGCCCGACGGTGCCCGGTGGCACATCGGGTAATAAAGACGCTGTGCGGATCCCAGAGCTCGACGCCGACGCGATGGCTGCCGCCCGGCAGCGGCAGGCAGTGCTGACCAAGCCCCCGGGTGCCCTCGGGCGCCTGGAGGAGATCTCGGTCTGGCTCGCCGGCGTGCAGGGGGCCTGCCCGCCCAGGCCCTTCCGGCGCATCCGGGCCGTGATCATCGCCGGTGATCACGGCATCGCGCGGACGGGTGTCTCGGCCTTCCCGTCGGAGGTCACCGCGCAGATGGTGGCGAACTTCGCCGCCGGCGGCGCCGCGGTGAACGTGCTGGCCCGCACGGTCGGCGCGTCCGTACGGGTCGTGGACGTCAGCGTGGACGCCGACGAGGCCGTGCCGCCCGCGGCCGGCGGCGTGGCCACGGCCGACGTCACCAGCCGTTACCGGGTCCGGCGCGGCAGCGGGCGCATCGACGTCGAGGACGCCCTCACCGCCGAGGAGGCCGCCCGCGCGTTCGACCTCGGCCGGACGATCGTCGACGAGGAGGTCGACGCCGGCACCGACCTGCTGGTCCCCGGCGAGATGGGAATCGGGAACACCACCCCGTCCGCGGCGATCGTCGCCAGCCTGCTCGACCGGGAACCGATCGAGACCGTCGGGCGCGGCACCGGCATCGACGACACCCGGTGGATGCTCAAGACCGCGGCGATCCGGGACGCGATGCGCCGCGGCCGGCCGTACGCCGCCGATCCGCTCGCCCTGCTGCGGGTGATCGGCGGCGCCGACCTCGCCGCGCTGACCGGCCTGCTGGTCCAGGCCGCCGTCCGCCGCACCCCGGTGGTGCTCGACGGGGTCGTGGTCTGCGCCGCGGCGCTGGCCGCCGAGGCGTACGCGCCCGGGTCGAAGGCCTGGTGGGTCGCGGGCACCCGGTCGACCGAGCCGGCGCAGAAGTTCACCCTGACGTCGTTGGGCATCGAGCCTCTGCTGGACCTCGGCCTGCGCCTCGGCGAGGGCACCGGCGCGCTGCTCGCCGTCCACCTGCTGGTGGCCGCCCAGGCGACACTCGCCGAGATGGCCACGTTCGACCAGGCCGGCGTCAGCGACCAGGCCGGCTCAGCCCCGGCCGGCCCGGCCGCCGGCGGCACCGCTTCCGCTGGCGCCGTTGCCAGCGACGCCGCTTCCGCTGGCGCTGCCCCCAGCGGGCCGGTCGCCAACGGCACCGCCGCCGTCCCGAGCGACACGCCCGGGACGGCGGGCGCCTGACGCGGGCGGCCGATGCTCGCCACGCGGACGGTCTTCTCCCTGCTCTCGCTGCTGCCCGTCCGAGGACGGGTCGTGCTCGACCGGCGCACGATGGGCCGGGCCATGACGCTCGCCCCGCTGGTCGGCCTCGTGCTGGGGGCCATCGCCGCCGCCGTCGTGGTCGGCTTCCGGCTCTTCACGAAGCTGCCCGCGGCGCCGCCGGGGACCCCGGCCCAGCCCCTGCTCCCGGCCG